>JAIOQK010000406.1 GCA_021413425.1 Mycobacterium sp. | reverse complement strand
CCGGCACAGCTTCGAGGCCTACCGACGCGGCGCCGATGTGATCGCCTTCGACCAGAACGCCGAGGAACTGGCCGACGTCGACACCATGCTGCAGGCGATGGGACAGGCCGGGGAGGCGCCGAAGTCGGCCAAGGCACAGGTCGTGGTCGGCGACGCGCTGGCGCTGCCCTACCCGGACGGGACTTTCGACGCCGTGATCGCCTCGGAGATCCTCGAGCACGTCCCCGACGACGACGCCGCCATCGCCGAGCTGATCCGGGTGCTGCGGCCCGGTGGCACCCTGGCCGTCACGGTGCCCCGGTGGCTGCCGGAGCGGATCTGCTGGCTGCTCTCTGACGACTACCACGCCAACGAAGGCGGCCACATCCGGATCTACCGCGCCGACGAACTCCGCTCCAAGCTGGTCGCGGGCGGCCTCAGGTTCACCGGCACCCGCCACGCACACGCGCTGCATTCGCCGTACTGGTGGCTGAAATGCGCTGTGGGGATTCAGAACTCCGAGCACCCGGCGGTGAAGGCCTATCACAAGCTGCTGGTGTGGGACATGATGAGAAGGCCCGCACTGACCCGCGTCGCCGAGGCCGCATTGAACCCCCTGGTGGGCAAGAGTGTGGCGCTGTACTTCGAGAAGGCACCGAATGCGGCGCGCTGACATCGACAGCACCCCGGGTGTCGTCGGGATTCTCTCCCCGCAGCAGTGCCGTCAGACCGCGCAGTCCATAGCCTCGGTTCAGCTGCGCTCCGGTGAGATCCCGTGGTCCGATGGCGGCCACACCGATCCCTGGGATCACATCGAGTGCGCGATGGCCCTGACGGCCGCCGGTCTGCTCGAGGAGTCGCGTGCGGCCTACGAGTGGTCACGGCGCGAACAGCGCCCGGACGGCTCCTGGGCGATTCAGTACCGCCGGGGCACCGTCGAGGACGCCAACAGCGACAGCAACTTCTGCGCCTACATCGCCACCGGGGTGTGGCATCACGTCCTGGCGACCGGTGATGACGATTTCGCCGAGCGGATGTGGCCCACGGTGCATGCAGCCATCGACTTCGTGCTCAACCTGCAGGCCGGCACCGGGGAGATCTACTGGGCGCACGGCGCAGGCGGTGTGCTGCCCGAAGCACTGCTGACCGGCAATTCCAGTGTCTACCACAGCATCCGGTGCGCGCTGGCGCTGGCCGATCACATCGGCGCACCGCAACCGGAGTGGGAGGTGGCGGTGGGCCGGCTGGGCCACGCCATCGCCGAGCACCCGGCGGCGTTCACCGACAAACCGCTGCATTCGATGGACTGGTACTACCCGATCCTGGGCGGCGCGTTGCGCGGCGAGGCGGCGCACAACCGGATCGCCGAGCGCTGGGACGAGTTCGTGGTCGACGGTCTGGGCATCCGATGTGTCAACGATCGCCCGTGGGTGACCGGCGCGGAGACCTGCGAACTGGTGATGGCACTCGACGCCGTCGGCGACCGCCGCCGCGCGGTGCAGCAGTTCGCCGCCATGCAGCACCTGCGCGATCCCGACGGCTCCTACTGGACCGGACTGGTGTACGCCGACGGCAAACGCTGGCCGGTGGAACGCACCACCTGGACGGGTGCGGCGGTCATCCTCGCCGCCGATGCGCTCTCCCGAACCACCGCGGCCGGCGGGATCTTCGGCGGCAATGAACTCTCGCGCGGCCTCGAAGGTGACTACGACTGCGAGTGCGTCCGCAGCTGATCCCCCGGGACACCGCCGCGGCGTTCCAGCACCCGCAGCGATCCGGTGCGTGCGACTTCGGCGAAATTCCCGGAATCGATTGCACGGCAATAAATGAGGTAGGGCGGACGGCCACCGTCGCGCGGATCCTCGAAGACGTCGTGGATCACCAGCGCACCGCCCACCTTCACCCAGATCGCCCAGCCGTCGAAGTCGGCGTTGGCAGCCTGCTCGCTGTGTCCGCCGTCGATGAACAGCAGTTCCAGCGGTGTCCGCCAGCCCCGCGCGACGACCGGAGACGAGCCCACCACCGCGACGATGGTGTCATCGAGGCCGGCGGCATCCATCGTCCGGCGGAACACCGGCAGGGTGTCGAAGCGTCCACTGACCGGGTCCACCATCGTCGTGTCGTGGAACTCCCACCCCGGTTGGTGCTCCTCGGAGCCGTGGTGGTGGTCGACGGTGTAGAGCACGCTGCCGGTCTCGGCGGCCGCAGCGCCCAGCAAGACCGTGGATTTACCGCAATACGTGCCGATCTCGACGGCGATCCCGCCGCGCAGGTACCGCGATGCCGCCGCGAACAGCGCTTCGCCCTCATCGGCCGGCATGAAACCGGTGACCGTCTCGGCCAGAGCGAAGAGACGGGCGGTCTGCGGGTGTGCCAGGGACTTCGCGGTTTCGGCCATCCGTCGACGGTAGCCCAGCCGGGGTGCGCGGTAGATTGACATCACCGACGCACAAGAGGGAGCGCGATGACCACGGGTGGCTTTGACCCCAACTATCCAGACCCCAACGCCCCGGGCCGGCCCGGCTATCCCCCGCCGCCCAACCCCTACGGCGCTCCGAGCGGATATCCGCCGCCGCCGCAGGGTGGCTATCCCCCGCCGCCACCCGCCGGGTACCCCCCGCCGCCCAACCCCTACGGCGCTCCGGGCGGATATCCCGCACCGCCGCCGCCCGGGTGGGGCGTGCAACCGGGCGGTCATCCCGGCGGTCTGGGGGTTCGCTTCGGCGCCCGCGTGATCGACGGCATCCTGGTCGGCATCGTGGCGGGCCTGCTCGCACTGCTCTTCAACGCATCGAGCAACATCATGGTGACCGGCTTGTTCTCCGGCGTG
>JAIOQK010000405.1 GCA_021413425.1 Mycobacterium sp. | reverse complement strand
CCAGTTCTTGCCGAAGCTGATGTTGTGGTGCTCCAGCGCGCCGTTGACCGCCGGCACGCCCACGTGCATGACGACCGCCGACGGAGAGGGCCGGTACTTGATCGGGCGCCGCGGCGTGCGGCCCAGCAACTGGTAGGTCAGCGGTAAATCGGTGGTGAGGACCACCGCGTCGCAGGCGATCCGGTCGCCGGAGTCGGTGCACACCGCCGTTACCCGGGATCCAGAGCGCTCCAGCTTCGTCACGGTGGAGGAGTAGCGGAACTGCACACCGGCGTCGGTGGCCGCCTTGGCCATCGCCTCCGGAACCGCCCGCATACCCCCGCGCGGGAAGTACACCCCGGCGATGGTGTCCATGTAGGCGATCACCGCGTAGGCGGCCAGCGCCTTCTGCGGCGGCACACCGGCGTAGAGCGCCTGGAAAGTGAAGATCCGTTGCAGGCGCTTATCGGTGATGAAGCGACTGACCATCTTCTCCCAGCCGCGGAAGCCGCCGATGGCCGCCAGACGTGCCAGTTGCGGGGTGAGCAGCGACAGCGGCGAGGAGAAGTTCGATCCGATGAAGCCGTCGATCTCGAGCTTGTACAACTCGGTGAGCCAACTGCGCAGCCGCCAGTACCCGGCGACCTGATCTGCTCCGGCGAACTCCTCGATGGCCGCGGCCATCCGGTCGCCGTCGGCGAAGACGTCCAGCGTGGCGCCGTCGGCGAAGGACGCCCGGTAGGCCGGCTCAGAGGGCATGAGCTCGAGGTAGTCGCTCATCGTGGCGCCGATGGCGTCGAAGGCCTCCTCGATGATGTCGGGCATCGTCAGCACGGTCGCGCCGGTGTCGATGCGATACCCGCGGATGTCGGCCTGGCCGACCCGCCCACCCGGGTAGCTGTACCGCTCGACGACGGTCACCGAGCGACCCTTACCCGCAAGCTGCATCGCCGCGGACAGACCGGACAGACCGGCTCCCACCACGACGACGTGGTCGGTGTTCCCGGGGATAGTGCGCATCACGTTCTCCTCTTGCCTCAGGTCATCCGGCTGGTGCACAGCGCAGCCATGGTGGCCAGCGCGGAGCGCATCGCGTCGTCGATCCGGTGGTCGTCGATGTGGTTCAGGGCGGCCGCTACCCGCTCGGTGATCAGATCTTCGATCCAGTCCGGCGCGCCGGTGGCCACGATCAGGGCGCGCCAGTGGGCGATCGCCGACTCGTCGAGTTCATCGGCGACCATCAGATCGCTGAGTTCCCGGCGCACCGACTCATCCGCCATGCGGTGGGCCGCCACCACCACGCTGGTGGCCTTGCGCTCAGCGAGGTCTCCCCCGGCCGGCTTGCCGGTGACCTCGGGCGAGCCGAATACGCCGAGAATGTCGTCGCGCATCTGGAACGCTTCGCCGATCAGGCCGCCGTAGCCGCCCAGTGCGTCAAGCAGGTCGCCGCGTCCGGCCATCGCCGCACCGATCTCCAGCGGTCGGCGCACGGTGTAGTTACCGGACTTGCGCGCAGCCACGTCGAGCACCGCTTCCAGGGTGGGCAGCGCTGCGGCGTCGTTGGCGACGTCGGCGATCTGGCCGACGGCGAGTTCGATCCGCATGGCGTCGTAGTGCGGCCAGGCGCGTTCCAGCGCGGCGGCCGGCACTCCGCTGTCGCGCATCATCTGCTCTGCCCACACCAGGCAGAGGTCGGAGAGCAGAACCGCCACCGACGCGCCGAATCGTGCCGGTGAACCGGACAGACCCCGGTCGCGGTGCCACTGCGCGAACCGGACGTGCGCGGCGGGCCGGCCGCGGCGCAGCGGGGAGTCGTCCATGACGTCGTCCTGCAGCAGGGCGAAGGCGTGCAGCAGATCCAGTCCGGCGCAGGCGCGCAGCGCGGCCTCGTTGGCGCCGGCGTCGGCCTCGGCACCGCTCAGCCAGCCCAGGTACATGAAGGTGGAGCGCAGGCACTTGCCGCCGTCGAGCAGTCCGACGAGCACATCGGGGGCGATGTCGATCCCGGTGCGGGCCAGGTGCACAAGTGCCCGGGTGTCGATGAACTCGGCGACGTGGGCCAGGGCGGCCCGCCGCACGCCGGCGTGCCAGACCTCGAATTCCGCACAGGGGGCCGGGTCAGCGGTCGTGGCGGTGCTGGTCGACGTGGTGTCGATCGTGTGCACGGACCACTCCTCGACTCCGTGGGGGCGCCCGTCGCCCCCGGTAACCCTATTCAACTCGACGGTGGCCGAAGATGCCTTTCCGCGGGCGCATGGTCACTCACGTGTAATGATTCAGGCCATTGGCCACTACGGCTCTGACGTGCGGTTTTAGGTCCGGGTGCGGTCGAATGAAAGGGTGCAGGGATGGCACAGCTGAACGGGAAGGTGGCATTGGTCACCGGGGCGTCCTCCGGGCTCGGGGCGTCGGTCGCCCAACTGTTCGCTCGCAGCGGGGCCACGGTGTTCGGCATCGCCCGCAACACCGAGCGGATGGCCGAGGTGTTCGAGTCGGTGCCCGGCGGGGCGTACGCG
>JAIOQK010000030.1 GCA_021413425.1 Mycobacterium sp. | reverse complement strand
GTCCGCTCCGCCGTTCCGCGGGTGCTGAGCAGATGGCGTATGACCCCGTCGACGAAGCGGTGAACCTGGACGACCTCGTCAGCGAGGCGGCCGGCGAGACCGAGGCCTTACGCTCCTATCTGAAAGCTTCCGGCGGAACGCTGTTCAGCGGCGGTACGGTCGCTGACGATATGGCCCGCCGCGGTGCCGGAGTCGAATCAGAGCCGGTCGTGGCACCCGCCGCAACCATCGGCGGCGGCCGGCAACTGAGCCGCCTCGCGGCGCTGCGCACGGCCGCCGTCGCCGCGTTGCAGTCGGTGCTCGCGGTGGCCTTCGGTGCCGGACTGTTCATTGGATTCGACCAGCTGTGGCGCTGGAACACCATTGTGGCCCTTGTTCTTTCGGTGTTGGTGATCCTCGGGCTGGTGGTCGCTGTGCGCATCGTCCGCAGGACCGAGGACATCGCCAGCACGCTCATCGCGGTAGCAGTTGGTGCGTTGGTGACACTGGGCCCCTTGGCCCTGTTGCAGTCGTACGGCTGATCCCCGCCCGTGCGCCCAGCGATCAAGGTCGGCCTGTCCACGGCATCGGTCTACCCGCTGCGCACCGAGGCGGCCTTCGCCTATGCCGCCGAGCTCGGCTACGACGGCGTGGAGCTGATGGTGTGGGCCGAGCCGGTCAGTCAGGACATACGGGCGGTGGCGAAGTTGTCGCGCCGCTACAACATCCCGGTGCTGTCGGTGCACGCGCCCTGCCTGCTGATCTCGCAGCGGGTCTGGGGTGCGGATCCGATCGCGAAACTGAACCGCAGCGTGCAGGCAGCCGAACGGCTCGGCGCCTCGACGGTGGTGGTGCACCCCCCGTTTCGCTGGCAGCGCCGTTACGCCGAGGGGTTCACCGACCAGGTCGCATGGCTTGAGGAGCGCAGCGATGTCATGGTCGCGGTGGAGAACATGTTCCCGTTCCGCGCTGACCGGTTCTTCGGCTCCGGGCTGCCGAGCATCGAACGGATGCGCCGACGTGGCGGCCGGCCGGGCGCGGGCATCTCCGCCTTCGCCCCGTCCTACGACCCGATCGACGGCGACCACGCCCACTTCACCCTCGACCTGTCGCACACCGCCACCGCGGGAACCGACGCGCTCGACATGGCCCGCCGGATGGGCCCGGGTCTGGTGCACCTGCACCTGTGCGACGGCAACGGTGCCTCGACCGACGAGCATCTGGTGCCCGGCCGCGGCAGTCAACCCACCGTGGAGGTATGTCAGATGCTGGCCGGCAGCGACTTCGCCGGGCATGTCATCTTGGAGGTCACCACCTCCGACGCATCCGGTGCGGCCGAACGTGAGTCGCTGCTGACCGAGTCGCTACAGTTCGCGCGCACCCATCTGCTGCGATAGAAGGCCGATCTGTGATCCCACTGTTCTCCGACGCCATGAGCTTGCGTTCCGTCGCCGGCCTGCCGGGCCGGTACGGAGCGAACCTCAACGAACACTGGACGATCGGCCCGAAGGTTCACGGCGGTGTCATGGTGGCGCTGTGCGCCAAGGCCGGCCGTGCGGCCTATCACGACAGCGGCGGAGACCCGGCGGCCTACGCGGTCGCCGTCTCCGCCAATTTCCTGTCCGCACCGAACCCCGGGGAGGTGCTGCTGCACACAGCGGTGCGCAAGCGCGGACGGCGAATCGGCCTGGTCGATGTCGAACTGGTACAGGGCGAGCGGGCCTGCGTTCATGCGGTGGTGACCCTCGGCGAACCGGAGCACCGCGACGGCCCCGGCGGCGAACCGCTGATGTCCAGCCGCGCCGTCACCGAACTGATGGCCCCGGAGCCCCCCGCCGACGTCATCGCCATCGGCCCGGACCACCCCGCGGCCAAGATCAACAACCTCTCCCATGGATGCCACATCCACCCCCAGATCCAGGACAGTCTGATCGGGGGCGGCGCGCCGGTGTTCAAGACCTGGGTACGCCCCAAAGCCGAACCGGTGGATGAGCTATTCGCCCTGGTCTGCGGTGACATCTCACTTCCGGTCTCCTACGCCGCCGGCCGGCCGGGCTGGGCCCCCACCGTTCAACTGACGGCCTACCTGCGAGGACTGCCGGCCGACGGGTGGCTGCGGGTGCTGTGCACCGCCACGGAAATCGGTCAGGACTGGTTCGACGAGGACCACACCGTCGTCGACAGCACGGGCCGGATCGTCGTCCAAACCCGGCAGCTGGCACTGGTGCCTGGTCTGTAGGGTTCGCTGTCATGGCCAGAATCGCGATCGTCGGCGGCGGCAACATGGGCGAGGCCCTGTTGGCCGGCCTGCTCCGGGCGGGGCGCCAGATCAAGGATCTCGTCGTCGCCGAGAAGTCCGCCGAACGCGCGGGCTACCTGTCCAAGACCTATTCGGTGCGGGTCACCGACGTCGCCGACGCGGTCGAGAACGCGTCGGTGGTCATCCTCGCCGTCAAGCCGGGCGATATCGAGTCCGTGGTCGCCGAGATCGCCGAGGCCGCCACCCAGGCCGAGGGCAACACCGTCGAGCAGGTTCTGATCAGTGTGATCGCCGGGGTGAACACGGCGTTCTACGAATCGCGGCTCCCGGCCGGGTCGCCGGTGATCCGGGTGATGCCCAATGCGCCGGCCCTCGTCGGGGCCGGTGTCAGCGCGTTGTCGGCCGGCCGGTTCGCCACTGACGAACAGCTCGCAGATGCCGCCGCGCTGTTCGAAAGCGTGGGCGGGGCGCTCACCGTCCCCGAGTCACACCTGGACGCCGTCACCGCGGTATCCGGCTCGGGTCCGGCGTACTTCTTCCTGTTCGTGGAGGCGCTCGTCGACGCCGCTGTGGCCTCCGGTTTGAGCCGCGCGGTGGCCACCGAATTGGCCACCCAGACCATGGCCGGTTCCGCCGCGATGCTTCTGGAGCGCCTCGACGCCGAACGCACCGCTGCCGGCGGGGCAGCGGGCCGGCCGGACACCACCGCCGCCCAACTGCGGGCGATGGTCACCTCCCCGGGCGGCACGACCGCCGCTGGCCTGCGTGAACTGGAGACGGCCGGACTGCGGGCCGCGGTCGCCGCAGCCGTGCAGGCCGCAAAAACACGCTCTGAGCAGCTCGGAATTACATCAGAGTAATTCATAAGATTTTCCTACTGATTAACAAACACCCGTCGCAGGAACCCCATCAGCCACGCTATTGTCCTCGTGAGAGCACGGTGAGTGCCAGCGGTGGGGAAGCCGCTGGAATCCCCGTGCCTGACGGAATGGGTTGCGATGACGTCTGTGAATGGGCGGGACTCCGCCGGCGGGAAGTCGGCACGTGAGGCCGGTGCGAATGACGCCCAGTCAGTGCCGCGCACTCAATTTCTCACCGTGGCGGAGGTCGCCGCGTTGATGCGGGTCTCGAAAATGACGGTCTATCGGCTGGTGCACAACGGAGAATTGCCCGCCGTCCGGGTGGGCCGCTCGTTCCGGGTCCACGCCAAGGCCGTCCACGACCTGCTTGAGACGTCGTACTTCGACGCCGGTTAACGCCGGCCGCCCAGGCTTGGGTAAAGTGATCCCGACAAGTTGCGGTTGTTCAGTGGCGGTCGATGTGGCCAGCAGGCCGCGATAGCCAAGCCGAGATAGCCAAGCCGAGATAGCCAAGCCGAGATAGCGGAGTCATGGGTTCAGTAATCAAGAAGCGGCGTAAGCGGATGTCCAAGAAGAAGCATCGCAAGCTGCTGCGTCGTACCCGCGTCCAGCGCAGAAAACTCGGCAAGTAACTCCTGCTGCTCCCGGCCTGCGCCGGCGCGCCGGTATCGCCATCTGCCGATAGGCTGTTCGCATGCAGTCAGGCGGTTCAGGTGCTGATACGCCGCATTACCCCAAGGTGGTGCTGGTCACCGGCGCCTGCCGTTTCCTGGGCGGCTACCTCACCGCACGACTTGTGCAGAATCCACTGATCAACAAGGTCATCGCGGTGGACGCCATCGCGCCCAGCAAGGACCTGCAGCGTCGGATGGGTCGGGCGGAATTCGTTCGCGCCGATATCCGAAACCCGTTCATCGCCAAGGTCATCCGAAACAGCGATGTCGACACCGTGGTGCACGCCGCCGCCGCGTCGTACGCCCCCCGTTCCGGGGGCGGGGCCACCCTCAAGGAACTCAACGTCATGGGTGCCATGCAACTGTTCGCCGCCTGTCAGAAGGCACCGGCGGTGCGGCGGGTGATCCTGAAGTCGACCTCGGAGGTGTACGGCTCGCACCCGCACGACCCCGTGGTGCACACCGAGGACAGCAGTAGTCGTCGGCCGCCCGGCGAGGGGTTCGCCCGCGACAGCATTGACATCGAGGGCTACGCCCGGGGACTGGGACGCCGCCGCCCCGACATCTCGGTGACCATCTTGCGGCTGGCGAACATGATCGGCCCGGCCATGGACACCGCGCTGGCCCGCTATCTGGCCGGCCCGGTGGTGCCGACTGTGCTCGGCCACGACGCCCGGCTGCAACTTCTGCACGAGCAGGATGCCCTCGGCGCGCTGGAGCGGGCCACCATGGCGGGCCTGGCCGGAACCTTCAATATCGGCGCCGACGGGATCATCATGATGTCCCAGGCGATCCGCCGAGCCGGACGGCTGCCGCTGCCCGTCCCCATCTTCGGGGTCCGGGTGGCGGATTCGCTGCGCAAGGCCACCACGAACAGCGAGCTCAATCGCGAGCAGCTGGCTTACTTGAGTTTCGGTCGCGTCATGGACACCACGAGAATGCGCTCCGAGTTGGGCTTCGAGCCCAAGTGGACCACCCTGGAAGCCTTCGACGACTTCGTCCATGGTCGGGGCCTGACGCCGATGATCGACCCGGAATGGGTACGCTCAGTCGAGCACCGCGCCGTCGCGCTGGCGCAGCGGTGGGGGAGCTGATACAGGTGGGGAAGCGCAGACATGGCCGGCGATAAAGCGAAAGTGATTCCGCTGCACAGTGATCCGGCCCGGGGGTCCGGCCGGACATCGCAGCGGGCGAAAGCACGCGCCGCCGCCCCCCGTCGGCATCCGTCCGCTGGCGGGCCGTCCACCGGTTCGGCCGAGGAGATCGAAGCCGTCATCCGCGAGTTCGAATCGCGGAGGTCCGGGGCCGCCGAACCCGCACTCGGTGATCTCGCCGGCCGTATCGCCGGTGCCGCCGACTTCCTGCGCAAGCGGCTCACCGGTGATTACACCGTCGATCAGTTCGGTTTCGACCCGCAGTACAACGACGCCGTCGTGATGCCGGTTCTGCGGTTCTTCTTCGACACCTGGTTCCGCGTCGAGGTCAGCGGTATCGAGAACATCCCGGATGAGGGCGCGGCGCTGATCGTCGCCAACCACGCCGGCACGCTGCCCTTCGACGGGCCGATGCTCTCCGTGGCCGTCCACGACCACCACCGTCGCCGTCGCGACGTGCGACTGCTTGCCGCCGACATGGTGTTCGACATGCCGTTGATCGGTCCGATGGCCCGCCGGGCCGGGCACACGTTGGCCTGCACCACCGATGCCAACCGGCTGCTCGCCGGAGGTGAACTGACGGCGGTGTTCCCAGAGGGCTACAAGGGATTGGGCAAGAACT
>JAIOQK010000400.1 GCA_021413425.1 Mycobacterium sp. | reverse complement strand
ACCGGCGGTCTAGGCTCGTCGGATGACCCGACGTCAGGTGGCCGCGCTGTTCGTGCTGTGCGTGGCCGTGTTCATGGTGGCCGTCGACGGCACCGTGGTCAGCGTCGCCGTGCCGGCCATCACCGAGCAACTGCAGCCGAGCTACAACCAGGTGCTCTGGATCGGCGACATCTATTCCTTCGTACTCGCCGGCCTGCTCATCACGATGGGCAATCTCGGCGACCGGATCGGGCGCAAGAGGTTGCTGCTGATCTCCAGCGTCGCATTCGGGGTGGCCTCGGCGGCCGCCGCGATGGCCCCCACCGCTGAGGTGCTGATCCTGGCGCGGGTGATCCAGGGGATGGCCGGCGCCGGCTTGATGCCCTCAACCCTGGCACTGCTGCGCGCGGTGTTCACCGACGACCGGCAGCGCATGCGCGCGGTCGGTATTTGGAGTGCCGGGGGCGCGGCCGGTGCGGCGTTCGGTCCGACCGTCGCCGGTGTTCTGCTGGAGCACTACTACTGGGGCTCAGTGCTGCTGGTGAATCTTCCGGTGGTGGCGGTGATCGTCGCCGTCGGGGCGTGGGTGCTGCCCGAGGCGCGCAGCGTCGCGAAGAACCCGCTCGATCTGCAGTCGGTGGTGCTGTCCACCGCCGGCATTCTCGGCGTCGTGTACGGGATCACCGAACTGGCGCATTCCGGCGTGCTGTTCTGGCCCGGGTATCTGGGGCTGGTCGGCGGTGGGCTGCTGCTGTGGGTGTTCCTGCGCCGGCAGCGCGGCCTGCCGACGCCGCTGCTGGATCTGACGCTGTTCGCCCAGACGCGGTTCACCGCCGCGATCATCGCTCAGTTGGTGATCGTGTTCGCCAATATCGGCGCGCTGTTCTTCCTGCCGATCTTCCTGCGCCAGGTGGGCGACTTCACGGCGCTGCAGTCGGGGTTGGCGACCCTGCCCGAGTCGGTGATGAGCCTGCTGACGGCGGTGAACACCGCGCGGATGATCCGGGCGTGGGGCCACCGGCGGGCGCTGCTGACGGGCCTGACGGTGGGCGCGGCGGGTCTGGTGAGTCTGGGACTGACCATCCCGCTGTCGTATCCGGCGATGGTGGTTCCGCTGATTCTGCTGGGCTTCTCGTTCGGCGCGACCGTCACCGTCGCCTCGGACCTGGTGCTGCGCAGTGCCAGCGCGGACCGGGTCGGGGCGGCCACCGGCATCTCCGAGACGGCCTTCGAGCTCGGCACTGCGCTGGGCATCGCGATCACCGGAAGTGTTGTCGCCGTGCTGTATTCGTTCATCGCGGGCGGTTCGGCGAACTTCACCGAGAACGTCGACGACCGTGCGTTTACGCTGAGTCTGGCGGCCAGTTGCGTGGTCAGCGGGCTGCTGCTGGCCGGGGTGAGTGTGCTCGCCGCGCGGGCGCTCAGCGGCCGGGAAACCCAGGCTGTGAGAGCGGGTTTAGCCTGATCGGATGAGGTCGTTCACCGTGCCCTACACCGACCACCAGATCGAGGTAGACACCCGGCGGCGGGTCGTGATGCTCTATCTCAACGCGTGGAACCGGGACTCCAGCTCAACACCGGATGAGACCCACACCTTTGAGGCGCTGCGCAACGACCGCGGGCTGATGGTGGCGTTGACGGCGATGCTCGCCGGCAACGACGCCGCTGAACTCGAGCGGCTTGTCGCGACGGAATGACCCGGCGGGAGGTCAGGAATCGGGGGCCTCGGTGCCGAACCATTTGCCCTTGATGAGGTCGTAGGTGCCGTCCTCGCGCAGCGACAGCAGCGCCTCATCGAGTTGCTTGCGCAGGTCGCTGCCGTTGCGGAAGGCGATGCCGTAGTCCTCGTTCTGGAAGATCGCCCCGGCCATCTGCACCTTGCCTGCGCCGTCCTGGGTGGCGTAGTAGCGCAGCACCGGAGCGTCGAACACCGTGGCGTCGAAGGTGCCGTCCTTGAGGCCGGCGTAACAGTCGGTGATCATCGGCGCGCCGGTGGCCTCGATGCCCGCGGTCCGCAGGAACGCCGCCGAGGTGGTGTCGGCGACGGTGCACACCCGTTTCCCGACAAGGTCTGACGGCGAGGAGATCTGGGCGTCGAACTTCTCCACCGTGAGATTGGCGGTGAGTGTGGCGGTGTAGTACGCGACGAAGATGATGCTGACGAATGCCCACAGCACGCCCAGGGCGCGGGTCTGCCAGTGCTTGGGGGAGTCGTCGGGCTGGGCGGCCAGCATGCCCAGACCCCAGCTGAAGGCCTGGAAGATGCCGGGAAAGTATTTGTGCGACACCATCGAATGATCGTGGCGACGTTCCAGCAGCCAGACGATGTGAGCCGGCACCACCGTGAGCAGCAGTGCCACGCCCAGCCAGATCAGCATCGTCTTGGAGAACAGCAGCTTGAGGAAGTCGACCAGGCCGGGATTGGAGCGCTGGTTGGTGCCGATCGGCACCATGATCTGCAGACCCGCGTTGAGGATCGGCTGGGAGAAGTCGAATGCCTGCGTGCGGTCGGCGGTGATCGAGATGGCACCGGCCGCCGCATCGGCCCGGCCGTCACCGACCGCCTGCAGTTGGGCGGCGACGTTGTCGACGTCGAGGTATCCCAGCGTCCAGCCCTCGCGTTTGGCGACCGCGTCGAGGATGTCGATGGTGAAGCCGGACCTGATGCCGTCAGCGTCGGTGGTGACGAACGGGCTCAGGTCGTGCGTGGAGATCGTCAGTGCGCGTGTCGGGGTGGGTGCCGGCGGCGGTGCCGCGGAGGCGGGCAGACCGAAAAGGCCGCTGAGAGCGGCACAGATGACAGTGCAAAGGACGGCGACCCCGATCAGCGCGCGTGCGCGTGCGCCCATCGTTGTCGCCGACCTCATCGTGTTCGGGTTCAAGCCGTTCTAGCTGCCGATCAGTAGCAGGGCATGGTGCCCGGGGTGTAGTACGGCTGGCCGGTGGGCAGGAAGCATGGCGCCTCGCCGGGGAACGACGGGAACGGCAGGTAACCCGGGGGCAGGATCGGCCAGCCCTCCGGGGGCGGGAAGCCGTAGCCGTAGGGGCGGTCGACCTCGGCGCCGATCACCGCGGCGTCGGCGATGTCGCCGACCGGGTCGACGCATCCGCCGACGTGGACGTAGCGGCCGCCCTCGGCGCAGACGTCGGCCTGCGCGATGGGTGCGATACCCGCGGGAACGGCGGCCAGGCCGAGCCCGGCCAACAGTGCTGCTGCGATTCTTTTGCTCATGGCGCCATTATCGCTGACGTTCTCGGGTTGCGTTACGCGATGCGGCCCCCGGGAGCGTTTCCCGGGGGCCGCATGCGATGACAGCGCCTACTTATTGGTGATGGTCTCGCCGAAGGTGCCGTTACCGGTGTTGGTCCAGGTGATGGTGCCGTTCTGGAACTCGGTGATCCAGCCCCCGCCGGCGACCTTGTAGCCGCCGCCGGTCTCGGTCTCGTCGCTGGTCGGGAAGCCCAGCGCGCCGGCCGCCCCGCCCTGCTCGGTGTAGACCCGCAGGATCTCGCCCTGCACCAGGTGCGTGCCGGCGGTCGGCGAGGAGAAGATGGTGCCGTTCGTGAACGCCTGAACGGTGCCGTCGCCGACCTTCTGCGCCATCGCCGTGGGCATGCCGAGGACCTTCTCGCCTCCGAACTGCGTGTAGGCGCCGGCCATCGCCGCATCCATGGAGACTTCGCCGACGCCGGGGACGTTCATGGTGGTCGGGGTGCCGTTGAGCACCGAGGAGACCGCGCTGGAGGCGACGCTCACGCC
>JAIOQK010000399.1 GCA_021413425.1 Mycobacterium sp. | reverse complement strand
TCGTCGTTGACCGCCTCGTCGTTGACCGCCTCCTCAACGACCGCCTCGTCGGTGACCGCCTCCTCAACGACCGCCTCCTCAACGACCGCCTCGTCGGTGACCGCCTCCTCAACGACCGCCTCCTCAACGACCTCCTCGTCGGTGACCGCCTCCTCAACGACCGCCTCGTCGGTGACCGCCTCCTCAACGACCTCCTCGTCGAGGACCGCCTCCTCGTCAACGACCGCCTCCTCAACGACCGCCTCGTCGAGGACCGGAGCGATCTCAACGGCAGCGTCCTCGCCGGTCTCCTCGACGACATCCGCAACCGGTTCGGGCTCGGCCGGGGCGGGCGGCTCGTCGTCGCGGATGACGGGGATCTCGGCGGTGAGTTCGGCAACCGTCACCGCATTTCTGTTACCGCGGCGACGCCGCCGGTGCCCGCCGGCCGGGGGTGCCCCGATACTGCCGTTGCGGGCCAGCAACTCCGCCACCGAGATAGGGCGGGCGCTCTGGGGGTCCTCCCCCTCGGATGAACTCATGTGTCGCCTCTCGCCACGCCGGTGCCGTCAGCCTCACTGTCGAGCCGGCGCAGGATGACCCCCTCGCGCAGAGCCCACGGGCAGATGTCCACCGACTCCAACGACAGCGCTCGCATACTTGCCTCCGCCACCAGGGCGCCGGCCACGATTTGCGGCGCCCGCTCGGCACTCACCCCTTCCAGCTCGGCACGGTCCGTCGTGGTCATCCTAGAGATGAAGGCGATGAGTTGCCGCAACCCGTTGGCGGTGAGGGTGCGTTTCACCCGGGGGCCGGCCGCCGAGGGCGCCGCGCCGGTCAGCCGGGCCAGGGAGCGGAACGTCTTCGAGGTACCTACGGCGAGGTCAGGGGGCCCCGCCTCGAGCATCGCCTTGGCGGCATCGGCCAGTTCGGTGTCCAGCCAGTCCCGCAGCATCGCGACTCGCCGCCGGCCGGGCGGATCGTCGGGCAGCCACTCCCGGGTCAGACGCCCCGCCCCCAGGGGAATGGACATCGCCACATCGGGAGCTTCGTCGAGCCCGGTGGACAGCTCCAGCGATCCGCCACCGATGTCGAGATTGGTGATGCGCCCGGCGCTCCAGCCGTACCAACGGCGGACCGCGAGGAACGTCAGCCTCGACTCGTCCGAGCCGGAGAGCACCTGGAGGTCCATCCCGGTCTCCGCGCGCACCCGGGCCAGCACCTCGTCGGAATTGCGCGCATCGCGCACCGCGGAGGTGGCGAACGCCATCAACTCCGAGCAACCCGAGCTGGCGGCGATCTTGGCGAACTCGTCGACCGTGGCGATCAGCTTCTCCGCACCCCGCCGGGTGAGCTTTCCCGATTCGTCGATCGACTCCGCGAGCCGCAGCGAGGCCTTGGTCGAACTCATCGGTGTGGGGTGGCCGCCCCGGTGCGCATCCACCACGAGCAGATGGACCGTGTTGCTGCCCACATCGAGCACGCCCAATCGCACGTACAACAACCTAATGCGTCTACGGTTGTTATCCATGAAAGACAGCTATCCCGGCGAGGTTGATCTGGACTTCCCCCGCGAGTGGGTTGAGTTCTACGATCCCGCCAACCCTGAGCACCTGATCGCCGCAGACCTGACCTGGCTGCTGTCGCACTGGACGTGCGTCTACGGGACGCCGGCCTGTCAGGGCACCGTCGCGGGCCGCCCCGATGACGGATGCTGCTCACACGGCGCGTTCCTGTCCGATAAAGCCGACCGTGTCCGGCTGGATGCTGCCGTGGAGAAACTGACCGATGCTGACTGGCAGTTCCGCTCGAAGGGCCTGGGCAAGAAGGGTTACCTGGAGCTGGACTCCTACGAGGACAAACCGAATCTGCGCACCCGTAAGTACAAGGGCGGGTGCATATTCCTCAACCGTCCGGGGTTCGAGGGCGGTATCGGCTGCGCGCTGCACAGCAAGGCGCTCAAGCTCGGCGTCGAGCCGCTGACAATGAAGCCAGATGTGTGCTGGCAGTTACCGATCCGGCGTACTCAGGAATGGGTCACCCGCCCCGACGGTAGCGAGATCCTCAAGACAACCATCACCGAGTACGACCGGCGCGGGTGGGGTGAGGGCGGCGAGGATTTGCACTGGTATTGCAGCGGAGACCCCGCCGCCCATGTCGGCAGCAAGCCGGTCTGGCAGTCCTACGCTCCCGAGCTGACCGAACTACTCGGCGAGAAGGCCTACGGCGAGATGGCCGCGATGTGCAAGCGCCGCAGCGGTTTTCCACTCATCGCCATCCATCCCGCGACCCGGGCAGCCGGACACTGACGCCGGTTCAGCCCTCCAGCTTGTAGCCCAGGCCCCGGACCGTCAGCAACCGCACCGGGTTGGCCGGGTTGGCCTCGATCTTGGAGCGCAGCCGCTTGACGTGCACGTCGAGCGTCTTGGTGTCCCCGACGTAATCGGCCCCCCACACGCGGTCGATGAGCTGGCCGCGGGTCAGCACCCGGCCCTTGTTCCGCATCAGGTACTCGAGGAGATCGAATTCCTTGAGCGGCAGTGCGATCGGGCGCCCATCGACACTGACCACATGGCGTTCGACATCCATCCGCACCGGCCCTGATTCCAGCACCGCCTCGCCCGCACCGCCGTCGTCGGGCTCCGCGCCGCGGCGCAGCACCGCCCGGATGCGGGCGATCAACTCGCGCGCCGAGTAGGGCTTGGTGACGTAGTCGTCGGCGCCGAGTTCCAAGCCGAGCACCTTGTCCAGTTCGCTGTCGCGGGCGGTCACCATGATCACCGGTACCCCGGAGCGGGCCCGCAGTTGTTTGCAGACCTCAGTGCCGCTCATCCCCGGCAGCATCAGGTCGAGTAGCACGATGTCGGCCCCGGACCGATCGAACTCGGCCAGCGCCGACGGCCCGTCAGTCACCACCGCGGCCTCGAAGCCCTCCTTGCGCAACAGGAAGGCAAGCGGATCAGCCAGGGATTCCTCATCCTCGACGATCAGTACCCGGGTCACTGGCCCTCCTCTGCCTCTGCCTCAGCCTGGTCACCGGCATAGACCGGAATCGACAGGGTGAAGGTCGAACCGGTGCCGGGACGGCTCCACAGCCGGATGCTGCCGTTGTGATTGGCAGCAACGTGTTTGACGATCGCCAGGCCCAGTCCGGTGCCGCCGGTAGCACGCGAACGGGCCTTGTCGACACGGAAGAACCGTTCGAAAACCCGCTGCTGATCAGCGAATGCGATGCCGATGCCACGGTCGGTGACGGCGATCTCGATCTGGTCGTCGCGGTGGCTGCGGCTTATCGACACCGTCGAGGAGTCCGGCGAGTAGGCGATCGCGTTGGAGATGAGGTTGGCCACCGCTGTCACCAGCAGTGGTTGGTCACCGAGGACCCGGAATCCGCTCGGGGTATCGGTTTGGACGGTGATATCGGCACTGTCAGCGGCAACCTTGTGCCGCGAGATAGCCTCCTGCACAACGGTATCGACATCCAGGGGGACCAGGGGTGGAAGTCGCTCGGCCCCCTGTAGCCGGGAGAGGTCGATCAGCTCGGCCACCATGTTCGCCAGCCGCTGTGACTCGGCGTGCAGCTTATGGCCGAACCGGACCACGGTGGCGGGGTCGTCGGTGGACTCCAGCAGCGCTTCGGCCAGTACGGCCATCGCGGCGACGGGCGTCTTGAGTTCGTGGCTGACATTGGCGACGAAATCGCGCCGGCTGGCCTCCATCCGGGTCTGCTCGGATTGGTCATCGAGATAGACCACCGCGAAGCGCGGATGGTCATCACTGAGCAGGCGGACGTGGCCGCGCACCGACAGGCCGTGACGGCCGGTGCCGACGCCGCGCGGCGCGGACAGGTCGACCTCGACGTCCTCACCGGTGGCCAGCGTTCGCTGCGCGGCGGCCCACACCCGGTCATCGAGAAGCCGCTCGCGGACCAGTCCGAGTTCGACGGCGCGATCGTTGGCCACCACGACGTCCCGCAGGGTGTCGACCACCACCACCCCGACCGGGGCAAGCGACACCGTTCGCTGGAGCATCTGCGAGACCGTCATGCCCGCCCCGTGGCCCGGGCGGCGTGAGGTTCCCTCACCGCGCCGCCGTCCGATGAGCACGCCGATGCCGATCCCGGCCGCCACCGAGGCAATGGCGGTGACGGAGACCGCAGTCACCGCGACTACACTCACAGCGGAAGCGTACGCAGGCGGCGGGGCTCACGGGACCACGATGCGATGGCTGATACCGAAGCAACAGCTGCGCACCCCGGTGTTCGGCAGGTGTTCACCGAACGTTCTACTTGGCGCCTTGATTGGCGACCGCGGCAGCACCCGCGGCGGCGGCCTCCGGGTCCAGGTAACTGCCGCCTGGCAGCACCGGTTTGAGGTTCTCGTCGAGGTCGTAGCGCAGCGGGATCCCGGTCGGGATGTTCAGCCCGACCACCGCGTCGTCGGACATGCCGTCGAGGTACTTCACCAGCGCACGCAAGGAATTCCCGTGTGCGGCGACCAGCACGGTCTTACCGGTCCGAAGGTCTGCGGCGATGACGTCTTCGTAGTACGGCACGAACCGGGCCACCACGTCGGCCAGGCACTCGGTCAGCGGGCCCCCGCCGATGTCGGCGTAGCGGGGGTCGGTGTCCTGACTGAATTCGCTGCCCCGCTCGATCGGCGGCGGTGGCGTGTCGTAGCTACGCCGCCATGCCATGAACTGGTCCTCGCCGTACTTCGCCTTGGTCTCGGCTTTGTCCAGACCCTGCAGGGCGCCGTAGGGCCGCTCATTGAGCCGCCAGTCCCGGGGCACCGGAATCCCGGGCCGGCCGGCGCGGTCGCGGGCCATATTCGCGGTGGTGATGGCGCGGCGCAGCAGCGAGGTGTAGAGCACGTCGGGCTGGCGGTCTCCGGCGGCGATCAGATCCCCCGCGCGCAGAGCCTCGGCCCGGCCCCGGTCGGTGAGATCGACGTCCACCCAGCCGGTGAACCTGTTGAGTGCGTTCCACTGGCTTTCGCCGTGGCGCAGCAGGATCAGTGTGGCCTGGGCCCTTGAAGCAGCCATGCGCACAAGTCTCTCACGCGTCCGTGGCACCGTCGGCCGGTTCGGGGTCGTCCCCGCTCTCGATGAGATGGCGGAAGGCCTGCAGGTTCTTCAGCGACTCGCCGCGTGCCAGCCGCCACGCCCACTCCTTGCGGATGGAGGTGGCGAAGCCGAGCTCGAGCAGGGTGTTGAAGTCGTTGTTGACCGCCTCCACCACCTGGCCGAGGATCCGGTCGATCTCCTCGGCGTTGACGACGTCGAGCGCCATCCGGCCGATGAGGTAGATGTCGCCGATGTTGTCCAATGTGTAAGCCACCCCGTAGAGCCGGCGGTTGCGTTTGAGCAGAAACCGGTAGACGCCCTCGAAGTTCTCATCGGGCTTGCGGCACACGAACGCCTCCACGCGCACCGAGTGTTCACCGATGCTGAGCAAGGTGTTGGTGGTCAGCTTGCGCTCGCCGGGCAGTTCGACGATGACCCCCGGCAGGCCGCCGTGGGAACCCGGGTACTGGGTGTAGTTCAGGCCGTGCTCGGTGAGGGCGTCCTCGATGAGCCGCTGGATGCGCGCAGTAGCCTGCCGGGCCGGAACCTCACGGCCGTTCTGATCGCTCACGCGCGCACCCCGCGCCGCAGCATCCAGCGCCGCCCATGACGCCGGGCCGTCACGTCGCGCACCGCAGTGCGCCGCCGGCTGCTGGCGTACTCCGCCATCGCCCGGCTATAGCTGGCTAGCAGGGCGTCGACGGTGTTGTCCCAGGAGAACCGGGCCGCATGCTCGATCGCCGCGCGACGCAGCGCAGCGGGGTCGGCGCGCAGCAGTCCGTCGATGGCAGCCGCCCAGGCAACCGGGTCATGCCCGTCGACCAGTGTTCCGCTGCGCCCGTCGGCCACCGCGACGGGCAGCCCGCCGACCGCGGCCGCAGCCACCGGGGTGCCGCAGGCCTGCGCCTCGACCGCCACCAATCCGAAGGACTCCGAGTAGCTCGGCACGGCCACCAGATCGGCGGCCCGGTAGACGTTGACGAGCTGATCGCGCGACTGCGGTGGCAGGAACGTGACCCGCTCGGCGATACCCAGGTCGCCGGCCAGCCGAACCAGTCCGTCCGGGGCGGCCAACCCGGTGCCCGATGGACCACCGGCCACCAGCACCCGGACGCCGCTGGGCAGCAGAGCGGCCGCGCGCAGCAGGATGTCGGGCGCCTTGAGGGGCTGTATGCGTCCGATGAACGCGACGATGGGCCCGCCGGCGGGCAGACCGAGAGCGACGCGGGCGGTGTCGCGGTCACCGGGGGTGAAGATCTGCAGGTCCACGCCGGGATGAACGACGTCGATGCGCAGCGGATCGGCGTTGTGCAGCGAGACCAGCTGGTGCACTTCGGCTTCGGTGTTGACGATCAACCGGTCGGCTTCGTCGACCACTTGCTGTTCACCGACCGCCCGCAGCGGCGGCTCCGGTAAGTCACCTTCGGCGAGTGCGGCGTTCTTGACCGCGGCGAGGGTGTGCGCGGTGTGCACCAGTGGTACCCCCCAGCGGTCCCGCGCCAGCCATCCCACCTGACCGGACAGCCAGTAGTGGGAGTGCACGATGTCGTAGAAACCCGGCTCGTGATTGGCCTCGGCCCGCAGCACGCCGGCGGTGAAGGCGCACAACTGGGTAGGGAGGTCGTTCTTGTCGAGGCCCTCGAACGGGCCGGCCACCACGTTGCGAACCACCACCCCGGGCGCGGGACTGACCACCGGCGGATCGGCCGACGATGTCGCGCGGGTGAAGATCTCCACCTCCACTCCGCGCCGGGCCATGTGCAGGGCGGTTTGCAGCACGTAGACGTTCATCCCCCCGGCATCGCCGGTGCCGGGCTGGGCCAGCGGTGAGGTGTGCACGGACAACACCGCCACCCGTCTGGGCAGCACGCCGGCGGGCGTGTCATCGGTGTCCCGGGGAGAGGGCATCGGTCCATCTTGGCACGCTGGCTACAGTGAGGTCGATGACGACGAGGCCGGACGCCCATTCCCGAGTGGCGGTGGTCACCGGCGCCAGTTCCGGTATCGGGGAGTCGTGCGCGAGAGTCCTTGCCGCGCAGGGTTTTCATGTCGTCGCCGTTGCCCGGCGAGAGAAGCGGATCAACCGGCTTGCCGAGGAATTGGGCGGCACTGCGGTGGTGGCCGATGTGACCGACGACGCCGCGGTGGCGGCCCTGGCCGAAAACCTGGGTCGGGTCGACGTGCTGGTGAACAACGCCGGCGGCGCCAAGGGGCTGGAGCCGGTGGCCGAGGCCGATCTGGACAATTGGCGCTGGATGTGGGAGACCAACGTGATGGGCACGTTGCGGGTGACGCGCGCCCTGCTGCCAAAGCTGATCGAGTCCGGTAACGGGCTGATCGTCACGGTCACCTCGATCGCCGCGCTGGAGGTCTACGACGGCGGCGCCGGGTACACCGCGGCCAAGCACGCCCAGGGTGCCCTGCACCGAACCCTTCGCGGCGAACTGCTGGGAAAGCCGGTGCGGCTGACCGAGATCGCGCCCGGCGCCGTGGCGACCGAGTTCTCGCTGGTGCGATTCGACGGGGACACCCAACGGGCCGAGTCGGTCTACGCCGGCATCACCCCGCTGTCGGCCGATGACGTCGCCGAGGTGATCGGCTTCGTCGCGTCTCGGCCCCCGCACGTCAACATCGACCAGATCGTGATCCGCCCGCGCGATCAGGCCAGCGCCAGTCGGTTCAACCGGCGAGCGTAGCCGCTCCCGCCTCGTCCTACAGCGAGCAGCCCACCAGAACCGGCTCCGGTTCCAGGGTGACACCGAAGGCCTCGCGCACGCCGTCGCGCACGGTGCGTGCCAGCGCCAGGACGTCGGTGGTCCTCGCCCCGCCCCTGTTCGTCAGCGCCAGGGAGTGCTTGGTCGACAGCCGGCACGGGCCGTCGCCGAATCCCCTGCCGAACCCGGCGTTCTCCACCAGCCACGCGGCGGCCAACTTCACCCCGCCGGTCGCCGGGTAGTGCGGCACCGGGCCCGCCACGCCGGACTGCAGGTGCTCGAAGAGTTCGGCCGGCACCACCGGATTGGTGAAGAACGAACCGACGCTCCAGGTGTCGTGGTCGGCGGCCTCGAGCACCATGCCCTTGGTGGCCCGCAGCGCCAGAACTGCGTCCCGGACACGTGCGGGATCGGGCCGCTCACCCGCCGCCACCCCGAGCGCGGCGGCGAGTTCGGCGTAGCGCAGCGGTGCGGACCGACCGTCCGGATCGAGGGCGAACTCGACCTCGAGCACCACGGCGTGCGCGGTGTTCGTCGGCGCACTGTTTTTGAGGACACTATGGCGGTAGCCGAAGCCCAACTCCGCCGCCGGCACCCAGGCCACCTCGGCGGTGCGGCGGTCAAGCAGGCGCACCCGGGTGATCAGATCGGCGACCTCCACGCCGTAGGCGCCGACGTTCTGCACCGGGGTGGCTCCGGCCGAACCGGGAATACCCGAGAGGCATTCCAGTCCGCCGAGACCGGCCTCGATGGCACGCACCACAACGGTGTCCCAGTCCGCCCCGGCCTGCGCACGAAGCAGGCAGCCGTCGATGGTGACCGCCGTGGTCGCTAACCGCACCACAGTGAGATCGTTCATATCGTCGGCGATAACCACGTTCGAACCACCGCCGAGAACCAGCACCGGCTCGTCGCCACGGTCCAGTGAGAGCACGGTTGCGACGATCTGCTCGGATGTGGTGCAGGTGATGAGACGGCGGGCCACCGGGCCGACGCGCAGTGTGGTCAGCGGAGCCACCGGCACACGGTCGGCGACCTGCGCGCCGCCGAAATCGCCGTCTGCGGAACCCACGCCGGATAACGGTAGCCTCACCAGCTATGCCACGTTCATTCGACATGGCCACCGACTACCCCGCCGGGGTGGAGCAGGTTTACCGGGCGCTGAGCGATGAGCGGTACTGGCAGGCCAGGCTGGCAGACTCCGGTGCTGACGAGGCCACCCTGGAGCGACTGGTGGTCAGCGACGACGGGATCGACGTGGTCACCACCCAGGTGCTGGCATCGCACCGGCTGCCCGGTCTGGTGTCGCAGTTCCACCGCGGAGATCTGGTGATCAGGCGCGAGGAGACCTGGACGCCACTGAACGGCAGCCGTGCTGTCGCCGATATCGTCGGCAGCATCGCCGCGGCACCGGTGTCACTGGCCGGGAGTGCGGAGCTGTCACCGGAGAAAGACAAGGCACGCATGGCGTTTCACGCGACAGTCGAAGTTCTTGTCCCTCTGGTGGGACGCAAACTGGAAGCCTTCATCGGTAACCAACTGGTCGATCTGCTGACAACCGAGCAGCGGTTCACCACCGGCTGGATCGCCGGGATTCACTGACATGCCCCGCCGGATGATCTACGACGTCGACGTCGACGTGCCCGCCGCCGTCATGTACCGGGAGTTCACCAACATCGGCTACTGGGAGGACCTCGTCGTCTTCTACCGGGAGAACGCCGCCAACGCCGAGATCGCACATTTCGCCTCCGACGAGACCGGCACCGACATCGCGTTCTCCCACATCATCAACGCCGCCGACCTGCCCGCGATCGCGCGCCCCGTGGTGCCCAGCACCTTCGTCATCACCCGCGAGCAGCATTTCGAGCCGTTCGAGCACGCCACCGGGTGCGCGGCCGGCAGTTACCGCGCCGAGGTGCCGGTGGCGCCGGTGGAGATCCGCGGCGACTACCTGCTGACCGACAACGGCGCCGGCAGCCGGATGCGACTGCAGACCACATGCACGGCGCGGGTGCCCATCATCGGCGGACAGATCGAGCAGTTGATCGTCAACGGCCTGCAGACGCTGTTCGCCAAGGAGGGCGAGTTCACCGCGGAATGGATCGGCGGCCATCGCTAAGCGCCCCGGGCGTCCGGTCGGCATGCCCACCCGCGGCACCACCGCCGCCAACCGGTTGCGCCGGGCCGACCGCTGGCTGACCGGATCGGCGCGGGTCCGCGCCGCCCTGCAGTCATCGCAGGATCCGGTCGTCGTCGACCTCGGCTATGGCCGACTCCCGGTGACCACCACCGAACTGGCCGCCCGACTGCGTGCGGTCGCCCCGGCAGTGCGGGTGGTCGGTCTTGAAATCGACCCACAGCGGGTCGCCGACGCGCTCTCAGAAGATCCCGCCGTCGAGTTCGCAGTGGGCGGATTCGAACTGGCCGGACTGCGACCGGTACTGGTGCGGGCGTTCAACGTCCTGCGTCAGTACCCCGCCGAGGCCGTCGACGGCGCGTGGGCCACCATGCGGGCACAACTCGCACCGGGCGGGGTGATCGTCGACGGCACCTGCGACGAATTGGGCCGGCGGTCCTGCTGGGTGTTGCTGGACGCCGACGGGCCGGTGAGCCTGACGCTGGCCTGCGATCCCCGACACATCGATCGGCCCTCCGATCTGGCCGAACGACTGCCCAAAGTACTCATCCACCACAATGTTCCGGGCCAGCCGGTCCATGCGCTGCTGGCGGCCGCGGACCATGCGTGGGACAGCGTGGCCGCCCAGTCGGTGTTCGGCCCGCGGGCCCGCTGGCAGTCCATGCTGACCCGGCTGGCTGCGGCGGGTGTGCCCACGTACGCCCAGCGGCGCAGCCGGCGCGACGCAGTGCTGACCGTGCCATGGGAAACGGTGTCACCCAACTCGACAGAGGCCGAACACTAGGCTGGCTGACGTGATGCGGATTGCGTGCGCGCAGATCCTCGCCGGCACCGAGCCGGCGGCGAATCTGGCTCTCGTGGCGGATTACACCCGTCGCGCCGCCGACGCCGGTGCCCGGCTGGTGGTCTTCCCGGAGGGCACCATGTGCCGCTTCGGCGTGCCACTGGTGCCGGTCGCCGAACCGATCGACGGCCGATGGGCCGACGGGGTGCGTCGCATCGCCGCCGACGCCGGCGTCACGGTGTTCGCCGGAATGTTCACCCCCGCAGCCGACGGGCGCGTCACCAACACCGTGCTGGCCACCGGCGGCGGTGTCGAGGACCGCTACGACAAGATCCACCTCTTCGACGCCTTCGGCTTCACCGAGTCGGTGACCATCGCGCCGGGCCACCGGCCGGTCGTCGTGACCATCGACGGCGTCGGTGTGGGCATCACCCTGTGCTACGACATCCGTTTCCCCACCCTCTACACCGAACTGGCCGACCGGGGCGCGTCGGTGATCACCGTCAGCGCCTCCTGGGGTGCGGGCCCGGGCAAGCTCGAGCAGTGGACGCTGCTGGCGCGGGCGAGGGCGCTGGATTCGACCTGCTTCGTCGCCGCGGCCGGGCAAGCCGATCCGGGACCGGACACCGCAGCCACCGTCGCCGCGCCCACCGGGGTGGGCGGCAGCCTGATCAGCTCGCCGCTGGGTGCGGTGCTGGCGGCCGCCGGTGCGGAGCCGGCGCTACTGGTCTGCGATATCGACACCGCCACCGTGGCCGGGGTGCGCGACATGCTGCCGGTGCTGCGCAACCGATTTACCGTTCGCATTGATCGATAGGGCAGAATCGCGCTGGTGACGATGCCCCCGCCGGACCACACGCCGGCCCAGCCGCCGGCCGGCCCCGGTTATCCCGACCCGGCCACTGCGCGGATGCCTCCGCCCGAGGAGCAGACCAGCCGGCGCGGCGATCCCCTGACAGTGGCACTGGTGGCGCTGATCGTGTTCGCAGTGGTCATCGCCGCTCTGCTCGGCGGCGAACTGTACGCCCGGCACCAGGCCAACACGATCGTGGCCAAGGCGGTCAGCTGCGTGGTGCAGGACAGCGCGAGCGCCTCATTCGGACTGCGACCGTTCCTGCTTCAGCATTTCACCCACAGCTACCGCGACATGGTGGTGGAGACCTCCGGCAATCAGATCCGCGAGGCCAAAGGAATGAAGTTGCGGCTGCGACTCGATGACGTCCGGATGAACCAGACCGCCGAGTCGGCCGGCACGCTCGGCGCGATGGACGCCGACGTGACGTGGTCGGCCGACGGGATCAAGGAAACCGTGCAGGGGATGATTCCGCTACTCGGTGGGTTGGTCAGCGGCGTCAGCACCGAGCCGTCGAAGGGCACCATCGAGTTGCAGGGACCGCTCGGGGCGGTGACGATCGCGCCGACGATCGCCGGTGAGCAGTTGGCGCTTCAGGTCATCAGCGTCACCGGGCTGGGCTTCACGTTGCCGAGCGAATCGGTGCAGCCGGCGTTGGACGCCTTCACCACGGCGCTGACCGCCAACCTGCCGATGGGCATCCACGCCGAGAGTGTCGGGGTCAGC
Organism: Mycobacterium sp.; assembly: GCA_021413425.1. GTDB lineage: Bacteria > Actinomycetota > Actinomycetes > Mycobacteriales > Mycobacteriaceae > Mycobacterium. Next base: position 12,804 of record JAIOQK010000399.1, on the reverse strand, counting down.
GACAGCGGGGTCACCGCCAGGTACGTCACCCGTGATGCGACCATCCCCAACGGCCGCCAGGATCCCTGCTTCCAGGGGCTGTGAGCCGGGCCGCACGGCTCGGTTAACCGCGCTCGGCACCGCCGGGATTGCAGCCGGCACCCAGCATCGCAGCCTGATCGACCGGCGGGCGCCACGGCTCGAGGTCCCAACTGGTCTTGCCGGGTTGGGCGAACTCCGCAAAATTCCAGTGGCAGAGAAACTGGGCGCGCATCCCCGGGGTATCGGCGTCGGGCGCCAGGGCCAGCACCTCGCCCCAGGCCTCATCACTATGGGCGGCGGTCTTGCCGAAATCCCCGGCGATCTCGCGGCCGGCGGCGGTCGGATACACGCGCAGGGTCGCCAATCCGTCGTAGCTCACCCAGGCGGCGCGGCCGATCAACTCGGTGTCGGCCGACGCGGGAGCACTCAGCGATAGCGCCGCCAGAGCCAGGGAACAACCGACCAGCGCCGCCAGGGGTTTCAGCGTGACTTCCCCTGCACTTCAAGCAGCCGGGGGCGTACATCGACCAGGTACACCCCGGCGGCCACCGCCGCGATGGTCCAGCCCAAGACATTGAGCAACAGGCACAGCACGGCGGCTACGCCGAGGATCACCAGCCAGACCGGCTTGGTCAGCTTGTCCGCGGCGGGGTAGGCATCAGGCCGTTGCATCGCGGCATGCACGAAGGCATAGACCGTGGCGGCGAAGACCGCCCATTCGATCGCAAGAAGAACGACACCCGCCACACCCTGAAGCATCACGGCTTCAAGGGTAGGCGGGTGCCGTCCTGCGAGTCGAGCACCCTCGCCTTACTTCCTACTTCTGGCTACTTCTGGGTGACCCTCTTGGCCGCACGCTTGCGGGCCGGAGCCTTCTTGGCAGCGGTTTTCTTGGCAGCGGTCTTCTTGGCGGCAGCCTTCTTCACGGCCTTGGCCGGGGTCCTCTTGGCGGCAGCCTTGCGGGCCGGAGCCTTCTTGGCCGGCGCCTTCTTGGCCGGGGCCTTCTTGGCCGGGGCCTTCTTCAGGGCCTTCTTGGCCGGAGCCTTGACCGGCAGACCGCCGACCAGCTTGGCGGCCCGCTCACCGACGGCGCGGGTCTGCGCCGACACGTTGCCCAGCGCCTCCTGGGTCAGCTCGACGGCCTGGTCGACGTAACCCTCGACACGGTCGGCCGCGTCACGGAACTCCGGCTGGCCCATCAGCCGCTCCAGCGTCGCCTCGCCGCGCACCACGAGGTTGTTGTAGGCCTCGGTGGCGTCGACGAAGAATTCCTCGGCGGCCTTGCGCAGTTCCTCGCTGCTGAGCTTTCCGCGCAGTTCCTCGGTCCGCTTGGGCAGTTCATCCTGCAGGCGAGTCAGCGCGGCGCGACGATCATCCATGCGGTCGCCCGCGGTGCCGGCCCGGTCGCGCAGGCTGACAAGGATCTCGTTGACGGTCGCCAGGGCGAGGTCGGCGGCGCCGACAGCGGCGAGCAGCGGGGCCTTCAGATCCTCGACGTTGGCCTCGTTCTTATTCTTAGCCATGGTGGCTGTTTCCTTTCATCAGATGTCAAACAGGTTGTTGTTGAACAGAATTGGAGTCCGATCGCGGTCAGCTGCTATTCGTCAAGGAAGTTCCTTACGGCCGCTTTCGTTCTGCTGGAGAAACGACAGATAGATATCCAGCAGGACTCGCTTCTGGCGCTCGGTGATCGCGGCGTCGCCGATGATCGCGTCGTGCACATGGCTGGGCTCGGATGGTTCAAGGATCCCGGCTCGCACGTAGAGCACCTCCGCTGACAGTCGGAGCGCCTTCGCGATCTGACTCAGCACCTCGGCCGACGGTTTACGCAGGCCGCGTTCGATCTGGCTCAGGTACGGATTACTCACACCCGCCCGCTCGGCCAGCTGGCGCACCGAGACCTCGGCGGCCTCCCGCTGGCTGCGGATGAAGCTGCCGATGTCCTGCGCCGCGCCTGTGACGACGGCGGCGAGGTCGGTTTCCTGTGCCATGAGAACCACAATACGCGGCAGTGCTAACTATTGCAAGCACTTGCTAGCGCAGGTCAGAACAGTATTTGCGCCGCCGTGTAGATCACCAGGCCGGCCAGCGCACCCACCACGGTGCCGTTGATCCGGATGAATTGCAGGTCCCGGCCGACGTGCAGTTCGATGCGCCGGCTGGCCTCCTCGGCGTCCCAGCGCTCGATGGTGTCGGTGATGATCGTGGTGGCCTCACTGCCGTACCGGGTTGCCAGGTGCTGCGCGCCGCGAATGATCCAGTTATCCACCTTGTCGCGCAGTTCGGCGTCGTCACGCAGCGACTCCCCGATCTGCACCACCGAGCCGGCGATCCGGCTGCGCAATGCGCTGGACGGATCGTCGACACCGTCGAGCACCAGTCGCTTGAGTGTCTTCCAGGCCGTCTCCGCGGCGCGGGTCACCTCGTCGCGCTCCATCAGCTGTTCCTTGACCGTCTCGGCTCGGGCGATCGTCGGGGCGTCGTTCTGCAGGTCGTGGGCGAACTCGAATAGAAAGCGGGTGGCCGACTGGCGCAGTTCATGATTGGGGTCGCGACGCACCTTGTCGGTGAAGTCCATCAGCTCCCGGTGGATCCGATCGCCGACGAGGTGGTCGACGAACTTCGGCGACCAGGTGGGCGAATCCCGCAACACCACCCGCTCGATGGTCGGACCGGCATTGAGGGCCCACTCGAAGGCGCGGTCGCAGAGCAGCTGGATCAGCGCCTCCTGGCGGTTCTCGGCGAGCAGCTGCCCGAGCACCCGGCCGACCGGCGGGCCCCACTGCGGTTCCGCGAGCCGCTTCACGATGGTCTTGTCGATGACCTGCTGGATGTCCTCGTCGTTGAGCAGTTCGACACCGACCCGCAGCACGGTCGCGGCCTCGTCGGCGACCCGGGCCGCGTGCACCGGCTCGGACAACCATTTGCCCAGCCGGCTGGCCACCTCGGCGTCGCGCAGTTTGGTCTCCACCACCTCTGCGGACAGGAAGTTCTCCCGGACGAAGTTGCCCAGACCCTCGCCGAGTTGATCCTTCTTGCGCTGGATGATCGCGGTGTGCGGGATCTTCAGGCCCAGAGGGTGGCGGAACAGTGCCGTGACGGCAAACCAGTCGGCCAGAGCGCCCACCATGCCGGCCTCGGCCGCCGCGCCCACGTAACCCAGCCAGGCCGGGCCGCCCTGTGACTGTGCCCACCGGCAGGCCAGGAACACCACGGTGGCAGCGACCAGGAATCCCAGCGCCACGGCCTTCATCCGGCGCAGGCTGCGCGCGCGTTCGGCGTCGGCCTGGGGATCGGCGCCGGCGAACGATTCAGCAAACGACGTGGCAACCGGGGCATCCGGCAGCCGGTGTTTGGCGGTCACCCCACCATCATCCCGTATCACCGGACGTGCGGCGCGGACGTTTACTGTGACCGCCGGTCACAACTTTCCCCGTTGCGCCGCTAGACTCGGCACCGAGGAGGGCGGACCTGAGGTGACGCAGCAGATCAGCCCCGGCCTGGATCAGTCCGTCGTCAAGACCGACGGCCGCAAGCGCCGGTGGCACCAGCACAAGGTGGAGCGCCGGACCGAACTGGTCGACGGCGCCCTGGAGGCCGTCCGCCGGCGGGGCCGCGACGTCAGCATGGACGAGATCGCCGCCGAGATCGGGGTGTCCAAGACCGTCCTGTACCGCTACTTCATCGATAAGAACGACCTCACCACCGCGGTGATGATGCGCTTCACCCAGACCACCCTCATCCCGAACATGGCCGCCGCGCTGTCAAGCGACCTCGACGGTTTCGACCTCACCCGGGAAGTCGTCCGGGTGTACGTGGAGACCGTCGCCGCCGAACCGGAGCCCTATCGGTTCGTGATGGCCAACTCGTCGGCGAGTAAGAACAAAGTCATCGCCGCTTCGGAACGGATCATCGCCCGGATGCTCGCGCTCATGCTCCGCCAGCGGATCCAGCGCGCCGGGATGGACACCTCCGGCGTGGAACCGTGGGCGTTCATGATCGTCGGTGGCGTGCAGTTCGCCACCCACTCCTGGATGTCGCACCCTCGGATGACCAGCGCGGAGCTCATCGACTACCTGACCATGATGTGCTGGAACGCGCTGTGCGGCATTGTCGAGGTGGGTGGCTCGCGGGAGAGATTCAATTCCCAGCCGCATCCCTCACCCATCCCGCCTCTGGCATAGCTCGGTTGATCCGGCACGGCGTCCACTAGCCTTCGGTGATGGCCGATCTGCCGTCGCAGTGGACACACGAACCCAGCGCGGTACTGCGCTTCCGCCCCGGCGACACCGTCGCCGGCATCGACACCGACGCCACCCCCGGCTTCGCCGGCACCAAGGCTGAGGCGGCCACGATCGCGTCGGCGCGCAATGAGCGCTTCGCCGGTCTGCAGGAAATGCTGTACGCCAACGGCAGGCAGGGCGACCGGCGTTCGGTGCTGCTGGTACTCCAAGGCATGGACACCGCGGGCAAGGGCGGCATCGTCGAAAACGTCGTCGGGGCCGGCTCGCCCATGGGCATCCGCTACACCGGCTTCGGGAAACCCACCGACGAGGAGCGGGCCCACCACTACCTGTGGCGGATCACCAGGGCGCTGCCACCGGCCGGGCACATCGGAGTGTTCGACCGGTCACACTACGAGGACGTGCTGGTGGTGCGGGTCCACAACCTCGTGCCCCCCGACGTGTGGGAGACGCGCTACGACGAGATCAACACCTTCGAGTCCGAACTCATCGACTCCGGCATGACGCTGGTGAAGGTCGCGATGTTCGTCTCGCTCGATGAACAGAAGAGGCGGCTGGCCGAGCGGCTGGAACGGCCGGACAAGTACTGGAAGTACAACCCCGGCGACCTCGACGAGCGCAAGCTGTGGCCGGATTACCAGGAGGCCTACCAGGCGGTGCTGGACCGGACCTCCACCGACGCCGCCCCGTGGTACGTGGTGCCGTGCGATAAGAGGTGGTACAGCCGACTGGCGGTGACCGAACTGCTGATCGAGGCGCTCAAGGCCATGAACTTGTCATGGCCCCCGGCGGATTTCGACGTCGAGGCGGAGAAGAAAAAACTCGCCGGCCTCTAGCGGGTCCGATCAGCCCTTGGCGAGCGTGAACTGGCCGACGTTGGTGATACCGCGGCGGAAGAAATCGGCGCAGCCGGTCAGGTACCGCATATACCGGTCGTAGGTCACCTGGTCGGTGATCGCGATCGCCTCGTCGGCGTTGGCCTCGAGGTTTGCCGCCCACATGTCCAGGGTCCGCGCGTAGTGCGGCTGCAGCAGATGGATGCGCTCGAGGGTGAAGCCGGACCCGTCGGCCAACTGCTGGATGTCCTCCACCGCGGGCAACTGACCGCCGGGAAAGATCTCGGTGCCGATGAAACGCATGAACTTCAGGTCGCTGATGGTCAGCTTGATGCCGTTGTCGCGGAAGAACTTCTGCGTGTGGGCCAGGATTGTGTGCAGCAACATCCGGCCGTCGCTGGGCAGGATCTTGTAGGCACGGTCGAAGAACACCGGGTAGCGGTCGGCCTTGAACGCCTCGAACGCCCCGATGCTGACGATCCGGTCGACGGGCTCGTCGAACTCCTCCCAGCCCTGCAGCCGCACTTCGATCGAGCGGTTGGTGTCGAGCCGGGCCAATCGCGCCCGCGCGTACTCGGACTGCGCCTTGCTGAGTGTGATTCCGATGACGTTGACGTCGTACTTGCGCACCGCCATCTCCAGTGCCCCGCCCCAGCCGCACCCGACGTCGAGCAGGGTCATGCCGGGCTCGAGGTTGAGCTTGCCCAGGGCGAGGTCGAACTTGGCGTTCTGCGACTCGTCGAGCGTCATATCGTCGCGCTCGTAATAACCGCAGGTGTAGCCCATGGTGGGCCCCAGAAACAGCGCGAAGAAATCGTTGGACACGTCGTAGATCGACTGCGACTCCTCGTAATAGGGAGTCAGGCCGGGATCGGCGTCTGCCATCGCCAGCAAACCTTTCACTGAGTCGGAATCGGACAGCCGCAGCGTCGGCGGATCAGCGATCCGCCTTCCCCCAATCCTGCTACAGAGTAGTCCACCGATGCGCTGGACGGTGTCGCTAGTAGCTGTAGAAGCCGCGGCCCGACTTCTTGCCGAGCTGGCCGGCCTCCACCATGCGCAGCAGCAACGGCGGCGGGGCGTAGAGCGGCTCCTTGAACTCCTCGAACATCTTGTCCGCGATCAACTTGAGGGTGTCCAGGCCGATCAGATCCGAGAGCCGCAGCGGACCCATCGGATGGGACAGGCCCGCGACGACCGCCTTGTCCACGTCCTCGACGCCGGCGAAGCCGGCTTCCACCATCCTGATGGCCGCGAGCAGGTAGGGCACCAGCAGCGCGTTGACGACGAAGCCGGACCGGTCCGAGCAGCGGACCACCTGCTTGCCGAGCACCGAGTCGGCGAACCGCTCGGTGCGGGCGGCGGCGGCCTCGCCGGTGACCAGGGTGGTCACCAGCTCCACCAACGGCAGCACCGGAACCGGATTGAAGAAGTGCAAGCCGAGAACCCGCGCCGGATTCTTTGTGGCCGCGCCGAGCTTCATGATCGGGATGCTCGAGGTGTTCGACGCCAGCACCGCCTCGGGGTCGGTGATGATCTCGTCCAGTTGAGCGAAGATCCCCGCCTTGACTTTCTCGTCCTCCACTACCGCTTCGATCACCAGCTGCCGGTCGGCGAGGTCGGCCAGCATGGTGGTGAACCGGAGCCTGCCCACCGCGCGATCGCGCTCGGCTTCGGTGATCTTGCCGGAACTGACGCCGCGCTCCAGTGACTTCACGATCCGGGTGCGCCCCGCCGACGTCAGCGCCTCGGTGGTGTCGAAGACCACGACGTCGACGCCGGCGCGGGCACAGACCTCGGCGATTCCGCCGCCCATCTGGCCCGCGCCGATGACGCCGACGCGTTCGATGTCGGCCGATTTAATGGAACTGACCTTCCTCGGTCGATCCCGCGAGCGCGGTGGTCGACGAGTTGGGGTCAACCGTGGTGGCAATCCGGTCGAAGTAGCCGGCACCGACCTCACGCTGATGCTTGGTGGCGGTGTATCCGCGCTCCTCGGCAGCGAACTCGCGCTCCTGTAACTCGACGTAGGCCGACATCTGGTTGCGGGCGTAGCCGTAGGCCAGATCGAACATCGAGTAGTTCAGCGCGTGGAAACCCGCCAGCGTGATGAACTGGAACTTGAATCCCATTGCGCCCAGCTCTTTTTGGAACTTGGCGATCGTCGCATCGTCGAGGTGCTGCTTCCAGTTGAACGACGGGGAGCAGTTATAGGCGAGCAGCTGATCGGGGAACTCCGACTTGACGCCCTCGGCGAACCTGGCCGCCAATTCCAGGTCCGGGGTGCCGGTCTCCATCCAGATGAGGTCGGCGTAGGGGGCGTAGGCCTTGGCCCGGGCGATACAGGGCGCCAGGCCGTTGTTGATCCGGTAGAAGCCCTCCGAAGTGCGCTCGCCGGTGATGAAGGGGCGGTCGCGCTCGTCGACGTCCGAGGTGATCAGGGTCGCCGCCTCGGCGTCAGTGCGGGCGATCACGACCGTCGGCACATCGGCCACGTCAGCGGCCAACCGGGCCGAGGTCAGTGTGCGGATGTGCTGCTGGGTCGGGATGAGGACCTTGCCACCGAGGTGTCCGCACTTCTTCTCCGATGCCAGCTGGTCCTCCCAGTGCGAGCCGGCCACGCCGGCGGCGATCATCGCCTTCTGCAATTCGTAGACGTTGAGCGCGCCGCCAAAGCCCGCCTCGCCGTCGGCGACGATGGGCACCAGCCAGTTGTCGATGGACGTATCGCCCTCGACCTTGGCGATCTCGTCGGCGCGAAGCAGCGCGTTGTTGATCCGGCGAACCACCTGCGGCACCGAGTTGGCGGGGTAGAGGCTCTGGTCGGGGTAGGTGTGCCCGGACAGGTTCGCGTCACCGGCGACCTGCCAGCCCGAGAGGTAGATCGCCTTGAGTCCGCCGCGGACCTGCTGAACCGCCATATTGCCGGTCAGCGCACCCAGTGCGTTGACGAACTCCATATCGTGGAGTTGATTCCACAGCACCTCCGCGCCGCGGCGGGCCAGCGTCTGCTCCTCGACCACGCTGCCCTGCAAGGCGATGACGTCGGCTGCGGTGTAGGTGCGGTTGACGCCTTTCCACCGCGCGTTGGTGTCCCAGTCGCGCTGGATCTCTTCGGCGCTCTTCGGCTTACCGACGGTGGAAACAGACATGACGCTCTCCTTCGCGTGATCGCCGGGACGTCGCTCAGTTGGATGCGTCCGCCCCCTCACCGGCCCGTGCCGGCGTGCCGACGAGCACCCTCCCACAACGGATATTCGCAGGTCAAACCGCTGCACCTGCCGTAGCTACCGATCGGTAACAAAAACCGCAGGTGAGCGGGCGCGCCGATGGGGTCGGAGAAAACGCCGAGCTGCTAGAGCGCAAAGATGGCGGCGACGGCTTTGGGATCGTCGCCGACGACGTAGGTGAGCGTTCTGACAGTCCGGTCGGTGAGTTCAGGCCCGAACTTGTCGGTGGATCCGGGCGGGTAGACGTGCAGCAGAACCTCGAGGCGCTCGCCGTAGGCCACCGCGGCGTCGTGTTCGATGGTGACCCGCAGTGGCGCCTCCAGCAATTCCGGGTGCGGTGCCAGGAACTCCTCGACGACCTTCCAGTACACCGAGTTGTTGACGTGGTCGAAGAAGTCGATATCGCTGACTCTGATGGGGAACTCGCGGATCTCGTCGGCATCCTCGCGGGAACCGGCTTTCAGGTAGGACTTCCACCGCAGCCGGCTGACGTCGGTGGTCCTGAGCAGACCTTCCATGAAGTCGTCGGCGATGCGGGCCGGGCCCTGGGTTTCGCGGTTGAAGTTGATCCAGAACGCCTCGGTCTCGACCAGCCCGCCGTTGCGGCCGTCGATGCGCACCCGCATCTCGCACCACCGGTTGGATGCGCCCGAACACCATCGCCGCAGCCGCAACATGTCCTGGTACTCGATGGGCCGGATGATGTCGAGCATGGTGCGCCGCACGATCCACAGCGGATGGGTGTCGTTGTGCCCCATCTCGCGCAACTGGTCTTGGCCGATGTCCTGAATGTGGCGAACCGCAGCGTCGATCCGTAGCCGGCCCAACCGGTCGACATCAGCGGGGCGTAGCGGCCACTGCCGGTCGAAGACGTCGGGGTGCGGATCGGGAACGGGCATCAGCACTTTCCCCAGGCCGGAGGCCACCGGGGTGTTCACAGGAGCGTTACCGGCCATCGGTTGCTGATCATGCCACACCACTTTGCGCTGCCAAGGCTGCCGATCTGTGCTCCGCACTAGGGTGGGAAAGATGCCGATGACCTTCACACATTCCTGATGGCCGAGGTCGCACGCATCCCGGCGGGTGGCCGGCGGGAGTTGGGGCTGGTGAACTGGATCATCTGCCGACTGGCCGCACGCTCGATCCGGGCGCCGCAGATGCATCTATTCACCACCCTGGGCCGGCACCGCCTGCTGTTCCTGTCCTTCCTCCCCTACTCCGGGGTCCTACTGAACTGGGGCAAGCTGCCCAAGACCGACAAGGAACTGGTGATCCTGCGGGTCGGGCATCTGCGCGGCTCCGAATATGAGCTGCAGCAGCACCGCAGGCTGGCCCGCTCCCGGGGCCTCGATGCCGCGTTGCAGCAGCGGATCTTCGCCGGTCCGACGGCCGACGATTTGACCGACCGCCAACGCGCACTGCTCACCGCCGCCGACGAGTTCGTGATCAACCGGGATATCACCGATGAGGCGTTCGCCGCGTTGACTGAGCATCTGAACAAGCCGCAGATCATCGAATTCTGCGCTCTGGCAGCGCATTACGACGCCATCGCCGCGATTCTTGCGGCCTTGCGCATTCCGATGGACTTTCCGGATTAAAGGTAGGTGACTCCGAGGACCACCACGGTGAACAGCACCGGCGAGACCGTCAGGCCGGCCAGGAACGCCGCCGGGGTCAGCTCCTTGCGCTGGTAACGCTGCCACGCCTGATATCCCAACCAGCCCGACGCGAGCAGCAGCGCCGCAGACAGCACCAGCACCGCAGTAGGAACCGACGGCGCCCGTCTGGCGATGGAGATTCCGAGCAGCCACACGATGTGACCGATGAGCACACCGCCGACGCCGGCGACGACGAACTGCCTCACGCCAACGGTTTTCAGAAGTTGATCATGTGACCGGCGAGACCGTGGAAGCACTCCTGAAGTGCCTCCGACAGCGTCGGATGGATGTGCACATTTCTGCTGAGTTCGTTGACGGTGAGATCCCACTTCTGCGCGAGGGTGAGTTCTGGGATCAACTCGGAGACATCCGGGCCGATGAGGTGAGCCCCGAGCAGTTCGCCGTACTTCGCATCGGCGATCACCTTGACGAAGCCGGTGGGATCGGCCAACCCATGCGCCTTGCCGTTGGCGGTGAAGGGGAACTTCGCGACCTTGACGTCGTAGCCTTCGTCGCGGGCCTGCTGTTCGGTCAAACCGAAACTGGCGACCTGGGGCTGGCAGAAGGTGGCCCGCGGCATCATCCGGTAATCGCCGAGTGTCAGCGTCTCGGCGCCGCCGATGGTCTCCGCGGCGACCACTCCCATCGCCTCGGCGACGTGGGCGAGTTGCAGCTTGGAGGTGACGTCACCGATGGCGTAGATGTGCGCGACGTTGGTGCGCATGTAGTCGTCGATCGCGATGGCACCGCGGTCGGTCAGCGCCACCCCGGTGTTCTCCAGCCCGAAGCCGGAGACATTGGGGGCGAAGCCGATGGCCTGCATCACCTTGTCGGCCTTGAGTTCGGTGCTCTGACCGTCCTTGCTGACCACGACGGTGACCTGGGCGCCGTCGTCGGTGATGGACTCCACCTTGGTGCCGGTCAGAATCTTCACGCCGAGTTTCTTGTACTGCTTCTCGATCTCCCTGGAGACCTCGGCATCCTCGTTGGGCAGCGCGCGGGGCAGGAACTCGACGATGGTGACGTCAACGCCGTAGTTCGTCATCACGTAGGCGAACTCCATGCAGATGGCACCGGCGCCGGCGATGATGATCGAGGCCGGCAGGTCGCGATCGAGGATCTGCTCCTCGTAGGTGACGACGTTGCGCGACAGCGACGTCCCGGGGATCAGCCGGGTGCTGCTGCCGGTGGCGATGATGGCAGTGTTGAACGTGACGGTCTGGGTGCCGCCTTCGTTGAGATCGACCGCGATGGTGTTGGCGTCGGTGAACCGCCCGTAGCCGTGGATCTCGGTGATCTTGTTCTTCTTCATCAGGAAATGCACACCGGCCACGCGCCCGTCGGCGACCTTGCGGCTGCGGTCGAAGGCGACACCGAAGTCCGCGGTGACCTGACCGCTGAAGCCGAACGTCGCCGCCTCCTTGGTGACGATGTGGGTCAACTCGGCGTTGCGCAGCAGCGCCTTGGACGGGATACAGCCCACATTGAGGCACACACCGCCCCAGTATTTGGGTTCGATGATGGCGGTGCGCAGGCCCAGTTGTGCGCAGCGGATGGCCGCGACATAGCCGCCGGGACCAGCGCCGAGGATAACGACGTCGTAATCGCTCACGGCGTTACCCTAGCTCTATCCGATAGCCGGGCGGGCGATCCATTCGAAGTAGTAGGCGCCGTGCAGAAGCGCTGCCGCTGCGACCGATGCGCACGGCACCGCCATCAGCACGATCGCCAGAGCCGTCAGCTGCGGACGGTTCGGAATCATCGAGACCAGCAGACCGGCCACCATCGCGGCGACCACGTACAGCAGGATTCCGAACACCGGCAGCGTCTTGTCCAGCGAGGTGTACCACCAGAAGTAGAAGCCCAGACCCGCCGCCGCGGCCAGGATCCACACCCCGGCCAGGATGAGGCCGAAGTGCCAGCGCTTGACGAACTGGTAGGAGCCGGGCACGGCCACCGGCTGGGCCGGGATCACGACCGGGGGCAGATGCCCGGTCACCGAGCGCAGGAAGGCGTCGGTGTCGACGTTCTCCGATTCGCTGAACGCCTGTGCTACCGGCATCTGAGGTGCCGCCTCGGCGACCGGCTCCCCCTCAGAAGGCGCCTGCGTATCCAGGGGTTGCAGGGGCCCCGGGTGCGGTCCGGTGTCGAAGATCGGCGCCGGATGCGGCTCGGTGGTGGGCGGGAGGCTGTCCTGCGGGCCGGTGTCGAACATCGGCGAGGGCACCGGCCCGGTGATCGGTGACGCGGTATCGGTCATGCGTTGCTCATCATTCTGATGCCACCTGGATGAGAAGAAGTACCGACAGCCACCCCGGCGCCATGGCCAGGATGAAGGCGCCCATCACCGTCACCCAGCGGCGACCCGAGGCCGCGACCAGCGCAATGCCCAGCACGGTCGGTATGGCGACAACCAACGCCACCACCAGGTCGGGGCGGACCGCGGTGTCGACGGCCAGCTTGGTGACCACGGCGGCGATCTGGCCGGCGACGCAGCCGAGGAGCAAAGCGCTTGTGAGCAGCCATGCCCGAGGCAGGGGTATCACGGTTTTCGACGATACCGACCGCCGGGCCCGCAACCGTGCAGCGACTTCGGCGTGCCGATCTGCTAATTTCCCCCGACTTGCGCGCCGGTGCGCGGAGGCTCGGCGGCCAGTGCCGCGTTCTCCTCATCGGTGAACACCCGGCCGCGAATCAGGAACCGCACACCCTCGGGTGCCTCCAGGCTGAACCCGCCGCCGCGGCCAGCCACCACGTCGATCGTCACCTGGGTGTGCTTCCAGACCTCGAACTGCGGTCCGGAGATCCAGACCGG
>JAIOQK010000398.1 GCA_021413425.1 Mycobacterium sp. | reverse complement strand
CGTGCAGCCATGTCAGCCATGCCATCTTGGTTTCCGGGGTCTCCAGGCAGACCGCCCCGTCGAGACGGAACTGCTCAAGGAAGAACTCGTTGCCGGCCACGGTCTTGCCGGAGACGATCTCGAAGTCGGTGTATTCGTTGGCGGCGATGATCGCCTCGCAGGTGGTCGCGGGGAAGTGGCCGTCGAACCAGTATTCTCCGGTGCCGCCGTTGAGCAGACGGTAGGGCCGCAGGTCGGCCATCAGACCTTCGGAGGAGACCACCACCGTCCCGCCGGGCAGTCCCACCCCGCCGCTGGTGCCCACCCGGCACCAGAACACCTCATCGAGTGCGTCGAGGTCACCGGCCTTGAGGAAGAACACCATCCGCATGAGTTCCTGCAGCGCGATCGAGGCGCTCGGCATACCCATCCCGTGCGAGGCGAACAACACACCGGCGGTGTAGCGGGTGACGAAGCGGTCCTCCTTCGGGAAGGCCACGATCTCCGAACCGCCGTTGAGTTGGCTCCAGCGCTCGGCGAACTCCTTGATCCGACCGCCGGATCCGGCCATCACGACCGCGCGGACGTCGCGAAGCGGGGCCAGGATCGCCTCCGACGAGGCGACACCGAAGTGGTAGTACACATCCTCGCGGCTACCGTCGAGCACGCCGTCGAGGTAGGCGTGGTTGATGTTCTCCGTCTTCACGAGGCGAATCTACGCGCGCGGCAGCACCGGCGGAGCGGTAATCGCCCCCTCCGATCTAGCTAGACGGGCCGGAATTCGGACACCAGCCACCGGTCCCCGATCTTGTCCAGGGTCACCCGGACACTGAAGCTGCTCCGGACCGGCCCGGTCTCACCGGCGGCGGCTCTGGTGACCGACTGGTCGACGAAGACCAGGGTGACCGCGCGCGACCCGGTCACCGAGACCGACGCGACCCCCGGCACCTCGGCCACCGCCGTGACGTTGCCCTCCTTGGCGCTCGGGATCACGCTGGTGTTCATCAGAGTCGTGTACTCGTCGAGGAATCCGCCGGTGAGCCGGCCGGTGCGGGCGGCCAGATCGGAGTCGACGGTGTCGGGGGTGTAGCTCAGGATCGCCGCGGTGGTCTCGCGGGCGGCCTGCATGGACTCCACGCGGGCGGTGTCCTGCTCGCGGTGGGTGTGCGCCTGCCACTGCAGCGCGGCCGTTCCGGCGCCGAGTGCCACGGCGGCAGTCGCCAGTGCGCCGAACACGCCCATCCCCGGCCCGGTGAGACGGCTGCGCAGCGTTGAGAAACCGCTCATGAGACCCGCCTCATGACACGAAGTCCAGCTTCGAGACCTTCGCGGAATCCTCGTCGCGGACCAGGGTCAACCGCATCCGCCAGTACCGCGGTTGCTTCTCGGCGATGCCGAAGGTGTCGGTGGTGACGGCGATCGACACCAGCACCCGGCCTTCATTCCCACTCAGCGATTCCAGCCCGGCTTCGGTCACCGTGCCGACCGATGTGGACCGGGTCCGCTTCACCACGTCGATCAGCGCGGCCGAGCGTCCGGCGAAGTCGTCGCGGAACGTGCCGGTGGCCGAATCCAGAACCCGCCGCACGTCGGACTCGGCATACAGATGGTCGATCGTGGTGACGTCGACCGCCACCCGCTTGCCGGTCTCGATGAACAACTCCCGCGACTTCTCCGCGGCGCGGTCCTGGTACACCAGGTAGCCGGACCACCCGCAGACCACCGCCAGAATCGCGACGAGCACGACTCCGGCGATCAGGGCGCGCCGACGCACCTGACTGCGGGGCCCCGGCGCGCTGATCGTTCCCCCGGCCTAGTCGCCAGCCCGGTCAGCACCGGACCGCGCCGAACGGTCGCGTGTCGCGGCCGACCGATCCGAGGCGGCGGCTTTGGCCGAACGAGCGGCGGAATCGGATCCGGCCCCGGCGTCGGATGTGGCCGACGTTGCCGCCGAGGGAGATTCGGGCGCATCAACGATGGCGGCGGCACTGCGTGCTGCGGCGGGCTTGCCGACCCGGGCCGCGGCCACCGGAGTGGCTGCCGTCGGTGCCGGTGTGGTCTGCAGCGCATCGGCGATGCTCCACACCGCAGCCTGGAAGGAGGTCCGCCAGCTCGGTACGAAGTTACCGGGGACGTCGGTCTCCGGATTGAGGATCGGGCCGGTCTGCACACCCGCGCCGGTGGTCAGGTTCAGCGTCGTACCGGGCAGTCCGGACGGCCCGAACAGTCCGTCGACCGCGACGTTCCACGCTCCCTCGAAGTTCAGCGCGGCCAGGTTCCCCACCCACTCAGTGGCGATCTGCGCGGACTTCTCAGCCAGCAGTGCAGCACCGCCGATCGCTGTTCCGGCGAAGGTGGTGAAGATCTGCGGAAGAGACGCCAGGACAGCGCCGACCTTGGCGACGACATTGCCCAGCACGTAGGTGCCGGCCGACAGCATGGCTTCCCCGGCGGCGGTGATCGGACCGAAGACCGCGTCGGTCAGCACAGACAGTGCCTCGGGAATCTGTCCCTGCAGCGCCAGCTGCGCGGCGGTGAGCAGTGCACTGGGGTAGTCCCACACGCCGGCCGCCAGCGCGCTGGTGGCGGTGATCACGCCGGTGAGGCCGACGTTGACGTAGTCCGACCAGTTGGTCTGCAGCGCCCGCAGGATCGGGCCGGCGTTGGCCGTCGAGTTCGGCGAGAGTCCGACGAAGCTGTAGAAGCCCAGGCTGGCCTCGTTGTAGAGCAGGTAGTTCAGCAGGTCCCCGCCGGTCTGATCGAACCCGGCGGAGGTCCAGTTGGCCTCACCGGCGCCGGGCGTCGGGATGTCGCCGCCGTTGTAGTACACGCCGAACAGGTAGTTCTGCCCCATCTGGGCGGTGGCGAGCAGTTGCTCGACCGGGTTGTCGAACGCGGTGAGTGCGACCTGGGCCGTCGACCGGGCGACGGGATGACCGGCGGGCACGGCGGCCAGGGTGCTGGCGCCGAGTGCGGCGATGGTTCCGGCGACCAGCGGTCCGCGAAAGGTGCTGAGCATTTGAGAGAACCCCTTCCTAGCTATCCGCGGCTGCGAACCACGGGTGATCAGCCACGCGAACATACCCGATCATCACGGCGGGGTCGCGTCAAGGCTGGGCGGACAGGAAGATGAAGGTCGCCAGAATCACCAGGTGCACCACACCCTGCAGGGCCAGCGCACGGCCCTGGGCCAGGGTGAGGATCGAGACGATCACCGACAGCGTCAGCAATACGATCTGCATCGGTTCCAGGCCCAGCGTGAGCGGGCCGGGCAGCCAGATCATCGCGACCGCGATAACCGGGATGGTGAGGCCGATGGATGCCATCGCCGAGCCGTAGGCGAGATTCAGACTGATCTGAACCCGGTCGCGGTTGGCGTTCTTCAGCGCGGCCATCGATTCCGGCGCCAGGACGAGCAGCGCGATGATGACGCCCACCGTCAGGTAGGACAGCCCGAGTGCCGACACCGAGGATTCGATGGTCGGCGACAGCAACTTGGCCAGTCCCACCACCGCCACCAGCGAGACCATCAGCAGCCCCATGCTGAGCCAGGTCTCCCGCACCGACGGCGGATCGGCATGTCCGTCGGCGTCGTCGTCGACCACCCCGGTGATCCGGCCGTGCCGGTCGGCAGCGACCGGGACGAAGAAGTCTCGGTGCTGTCCGGTCTGGGTGAGTACGAAGGCGATGTAGAGAACCAGCGAGGCGACCGCGGCGAACGCGAGCTGTGGCACCGAGTACGCCAGCCCGGGCTCACTGATGGTGACGCTGGGCAGCACAAGGCAAAGCCCGGCCAGCGTGATGACCGTCGCGAGCGCCGATCCGGAGCCCGAGGCGTTGAAGGACACCGTGCGGTGCCGCAGCGCACCCGCCAGCAGGCTCAGGCCCACAATGCCGTTGAGGGTAATCATCACCGCGGAGAACACCGTGTCGCGGGCGTACGTGGAGGCGCGCGGGCCGCCGCCGGTCATCAGCATCACGATCAGGCCCACTTCGATCACGGTGACCGCGACCGCCAGGATCAGCGATCCGTACGGCTCACCGGTGCGGGCCGCGACCACCTCGGCGTGGTGGACCGCCGCGAAGATCGCACCGATCATGATGACAGCGATCAGCGCCAGCACGGCGGGCAGTTCGTGGCGCGACCAGGTTGCGATGAGGACGGCCAGCGCAGCGAGTGGTACCACCACGGTCCACTGCAGCGGCCCCCGCCGTGCCGTTCGGTCCATAGGCCACAACCCTAGGCGCGCAGTGTCGACATACCGCCATCGAGACCGAGAACCTGACCGGTGATCCAACCGCTCTCAGGGGACAGCAGGAACCGGGCCAGTGCCGCGGCGTCACCGGCGGTGCCGACCCGCTTGAGGGGATACCGCGCGGCCATCGCCTCCCGTTTCTCCGGGCTGGACAGCATCCGCTCAACGAGGGGTGTGTCGACCAGTGCCGGGGCCACCGCGTTCACTCGGATCTTGGGCGCCCATTCGGCGGCCAGCGAGCGCACCAGTCCCTCAACCGCCCCCTTCGCAGCGGCCACCGAGGCGTGCATCGGCATGCCCTGACCCACCGCGACGGTACTGAACAGCACCACACTGGCGGGCGCTCCGTCGACTCCGGCGAGTTTGGGCTGACATGCCTTGAGGAACCGGACGGCGCCGAGCAGGTTCACCTCCCAGTCGCGGCGGAAGTCGTCCTCGGACAGCGCCCGGAAACTCTTGAGATTCACCGTTCCCGGGCAGTACACCGCGCCCTGGATGGACTCCGGCGGTTGCGGCAACGCGGCCGTCGTGTCGGTGATGTCGGTCGCGGTGTGATGCACAACGGGTCCGGTCTGCAGATCGTTCACCGAGCGGGACCAGACGTCGATCCGGGTGGCATGCGGCTCCAGCAGTCGCACAAGTTCCAGACCGATGCCACGGCTGCCGCCGGCGACGAGATAATTGCTCACTACCCGATGATAGGGGTCCGGTCAGTTTCCCGTGCCGTCGATTCCAGCGACAATGGCGCGCAGCGCCGCCAGTTGGTCGCGGTAGTGCGACGCCGAGTCCGCGGCCACCGTCGCGGTGATCGCGGTCGCGCCGGCGTCGCGCAGCCCCGTCAGTCGGCGCGCGGTGCCGGCCGGGTCGGCCTGCGGGTCCAGAGCCCGTCCGGTCGGCAGCACCACGTCGAATCCGGCCGGGGCGTCGACCTTGCCCAGCATCTCGGCTAACTCGGCTGTGCTGAGACCGAACGGCATCCAGCCATCGGCGAGGCGGACCGCCCGGCGCAGCGATCGCAGTGTGCGGCCGCCCACCCAGATCGGCACCCGCGTTTGCACCGCGCACGGTTGCACTGCGACGCCGTCAAAGGA
>JAIOQK010000397.1 GCA_021413425.1 Mycobacterium sp. | reverse complement strand
CGCGATTCCGCCCTCGGTGGAGCCGAAGCCGTCGATCACCGTCACCGCGAACCGCTGCGCGAAACGGCCGATGTCGCGTGGCGCACCCTCGTTGCCGTACATGATCCGCAGCGGGTTGTCCGCGTCGTCCGGCCGCGGCGGCGTCGCCAGGATGTAGGACATCGGCTTGCCGACGTAGTTGGCGTAGGTGGCACCGAAGCGCCGCACATCATCAACGAACCCGGACGCGGAGAACTTGCGCCGCAGGGCAATCGAGCCGCGCGCGGCGATGGCCGGTGCCCAGCCCGCCATCACCGCGTTGGAGTGGAACAGCGGCATGGACAGATAGAACGTGTCATCAGGCCCGAGGCCGAACCGCTGCGAGAGCATGACACCAGGTCCGGCGACCTTCTCATGTGTGCACCGCACCGCCTTCGGGTCGCCACTGGTGCCGGAGGTGAAGATCAGCATGAACAGATCCTCGACGGCGCTGGGCCCGAAGCTGACCGGCGCACCGCGGAAGCCGGCGAGCTCATCCGACCACGACGCACCGCGCACATCGAGCACGTCGATACCCGCGGGCACGAAGTCCGCACCGTAGGACACCGGGTCGGAGTCGGTCAGCACCAGTTGGCAGTCGGCGTGTGCGATATCGCGGGCCAGCGCGGCGCCACGGCGGGTGGGGTTCAAGCCGACCGGCACCACACCGCTCAGGCCGGCAGCCACCAGCAGTTCGGAGAACAGTGGTGTGTTCCCGAGCAGGACGCCGACGTGCGGTGGCCGATCCGGATCGAGCCGGGTACGCAGCAGCGCCGCCAGCTGTGCCCCGGCCTCGATGTGCTCTCGCCACGACACATCCGAGCCGTCGTCGGCGCGCACGCCGCGGTCGTCGACATCGGCCAGCGGCTCGAGTAGTTGCGTGACGGTGGGCAGCACTTGGTGTGCGGACTGGCTACGCGGGCGTGTCGGCCAGCTCCCGGCCGATCGCACGCAGTGCTGCGGTGGCCCCGCCGATGGCGAACTCGGTCTGCTTGGCGGTGATGAAATAGCGGTGCACCGGGTGGTCCATGTCGATGCCGACGCCGCCGTGGACATGCACCGTGGTGTGCGCGACGCGGTGGCCGGCCTCGGCGGCCCAGAAGGCAGCCGTGGCGACCTCGATATCGGCGGGCAGGTCCTCGGACAGTCGCCAGGATGCCTGCTCGCACGTCAGCCGCAGGCCTTGGATCTCGATGTAGTCGTCGGCCAGCCGCTGCCCGACAGCCTGGAAGCTGCCGATCGGACGGCCGAACTGCTCGCGGGTCTGTGCGTACTCGGCGGTGAGTTCCAGCGCCCGCTCCAGCACGCCGAGCTGATAAGCCGCCAGCCCGAGTGCCCGGTGGGTGCTCAGCCACGCCAGCACGTCGCCGCCTCCGACGAGGTGCTCGGCGTTCAGTTCCACACCGTGCAACTCCAGTTCACCGGCGCTGTTCTGACCGGTGGTCTGCAGGGCGGTCACCGTGAGCCCGGCGTGGCCGGCCGGAACCAGGAACACCTTGGTGCCGGAGTCGGTTTCGGCCGGCACCAGGAATGCGTCGGCGACCGGACCGAAGGGAACCTGGGTGCGGGTGCCTGTGAGCCGGAAGCCGTCACCGGCTGCGGTCGCCGTCACGGGAGCCTGGCCGAACTCGCCGTCGAGGGCGACGGTGACGATCTTCTCGCCGGCCACCGCCGGTGCCGCCCAGGCCTGCTGCAACGTGGGAGAGCCGAAGTGGGCCAGGGCACCGCCGGCCAGGACCACCGACTCCAGGTACGGCACCGCTGCGATCTGGCGTCCCAGCGCGGTGAGGATCGCGGTCTGCTCCAGCACGCCGAACCCGCCGCCGCCGATCGATTCCGGCGCGGCGGTGCTCAGCACGTCGGCGGCGATCAGCTTGCTCCACAGCACGGTGTCGAGCCGCTGGTCGAGGGAGTCCAGATCCTTCTGGTGCTGTGGCGTGCAGACAGACTCCACAATGGTGGCGACCAGTCCGGAAAGATCCTTGGATGCTTCTGTCTTAGTGAAGTCCATTCTTTGCCAACGCCTTTCAGCGGTTCGCGCGGGGCAGGCCGAGGGCTGCCATACCGATGATGTCGCGTTGCACCTCGTTGGTTCCGCCGCCGAAGGTGAGGATCAGCGACGAGCGGTGCATCCGCTCCACCCGGCCGCGCAGCAGTTCACCGGGCGACTCCTGGCGCAGCGTCGCCGACGGGCCCAGGATCTCCATCAGCAGCCGATAGGCCTCGGTGGCGAACTCGGTTCCGAACACCTTGGCCGCCGAGGCGTCGCCCGCCGAGGGTGCTTCGTCCTTCGCCGACGCAAGCTGCCAGTTGATCAGCTTGAGGTACTCCACCTTCGCGTGCACCCGGGCCAGGTTGAGCTGCACCCACTCGGCGTCGATCAGCCGCGCGCCGCTGGCGTCCTTGGTGTTCTGTGCCCAATCGCGCACCTGGGTGAGCGCGGTGACGATCGGCTGCGCCGAGACCAGCGCGACCCGCTCATGGTTGAGCTGGTTGGTCACCAGATTCCAGCCGGCGTTCTCCTCGCCGACCCGGTTGCCGACCGGCACCCG
>JAIOQK010000402.1 GCA_021413425.1 Mycobacterium sp. | reverse complement strand
TACAACGACTGGTCGGCCCGGCGCGGAACGGTGGCCATCGCGCGCACCGACACCGCCGGCACCGCGCCACCGCCACTGACCGCCGATCTCATCGAGAAGCGCTGGGCCACAGCGGGAAAGCAACTCGTCCAGCGGATCAAGACGTGGCTGCAATTCCCGCAGTGGTTTTACATGAACATCCCGGTCAACACCATGGTGGCGCCGCGGCTGACCCCCGGCGGCCTGGCGACCCAGTACTCGTCGGCCGGGCATTTCGAATTGACCCCGGAACAGGCGTTGGTGATCACCCTTCCGGTCACCGACGCCCCCTATATCGGCTTCCAACTCGGCAGCCTCTGGTACATCTCGCTGGATTACATCAACCACCAGACCTCGCTGAACGGCACCCAGGCCCAGGCCGATCCGGACGGCAAGATCCGGATCGTGGTGTCTGAGGGCGACCCCGGGATCACCAACTGGGTCGAGACGGTCGGTCACCGCAAGGGCTTTCTGCAGTTCCGCTGGCAGCGCGTCTCCCGTGAGCTGACTCCAGCCGACGGGCCGACCGTGGAACTCGTCGATCTGGCCTCGGTGCCCGATCGGCTGCCGTACTACGGCGACAACACAATCTCCGCCGAGCAGTGGCGGGAGCGGATAGCTCTGCGGCAGATACAAATTCAGAACAGGATGGTGGGATAGGTGGCCGGCATGCTGGAGAACAAGGTTGTGGTGATCAGCGGTGTGGGTCCCGCCCTGGGTACGACACTGGCACGACGATGCGCCGAAGCCGGAGCCGACCTGGTGCTGGCTGCCCGCACCGCCGAGCGTCTGGAGGAGGTCGCAACGATCGTCACCGGCCTGGGGCGCAAGGCCCTGGCGGTCACCACCGATATCACCGACGATGCGCAAGTCGACAACCTGGTGGAGCGGTCCATGCAGGCGTACGGACAGGTCGATGTTTTGATCAATAACGCCTTTCGGGTGCCGTCGATGAAACCGCTTGCCGATACGACCTTTGAGCACATCCGCGAGGCGATCGAGTTGACCGTGCTGGGTGCGCTGCGGCTCACCCAGGGTTTCACACCTGCGCTGAGTGAGGTCAAAGGTTCGGTGGTCAATGTCAACTCGATGGTGATCCGCCATTCTCAGCCGAAATACGGCGCCTACAAGATGGCCAAGGCCGCTCTACTGGCGATGTCGCAGTCGTTGGCCACCGAGTTGGGCCCCCTCGGCATCAGGGTCAATTCGGTTGCACCGGGATATATCTGGGGTGGAACGCTGAAGAGCTACTTCAGCCACCAGGCCGGTAAGTACGGCACGACCGTCGAGCAGATCTATGACGCGGCCGCGGCGGCGTCGGACCTCAAGCGACTTCCCACCGAGGAGGAGGTGGCCTCGGCCATCCTGTTCATGGCCAGCGACCTCTCCAGTGGGATCACCGGGGCGACCCTGGACGTGAACTGCGGGGAGTACAAAGCGTGACGGGGCCAAAGTGATGGCTCGCACCGATGTGGGCACCGTCGAGGATCTCAAAGCCTCGGCGGTCAAAGCCGTCGGCCTCGACGACTTCGGAACCGACGACGACAACTACGTCGAGGCACTGTCGGTGCTGCTGGATTCCTACCGCCGGGATGCGGACTTCACCGAACTGGGCAGCAAGATGTCCCGGTTCTTCCTGCGCAATGCCCTAGTGGCGCGACTGCTGAGCGAAGCCTCGTGGAAGCAGTACCCCCAGCACGTCGATGTGGCCGTCACCGCGCCGATCTTCGTGACCGGTCTGCCCCGCACCGGAACCACCGCGCTGCACCGCCTGCTGTGCGGCGACCCCCGTCATCAGGGTCTGGAACTGTGGCTCGCGGAGTTCCCGCAGCCGCGTCCGCCGCGCGAGACCTGGCCGCAGAACCCGGTGTTCGCCCAACTCGACGCCCGGTTCAAGAAGGCCCACAGCGAGAACCCGGACTTCACCGGCCTGCACTTCATGACCGCCGACGAGGTGGAGGAGTGCTGGCAGTTGCTGCGCCAGTCGGTGCACTCGGTGTCCTACGAGACACTGGCGCACGTGCCGACCTACGCCCGGTGGCTGGCCGGCCAGGATTGGACCAAACCCTATGAACGACACCGCAGGAATCTCCAGCTGATCGGACTCAATGACGCTGAGAAGCGTTGGGTGCTCAAGAATCCCAGCCACCTGTTCGCCCTTGATGCGATCTTCGCCACCTACCCAGACGCGCTGGTGATTCAGTGCCATCGGCCGGCCGAGACCATCATGGCGTCGATGTGTTCACTGGCCCAGCACACCGCCGAGGGCTGGTCGAACACCTTCGTCGGTCCCACGATCGGCGCCGACGAGCTCGACACCTGGGCCCGCGGCCTGGGGCGCTTCAACGCCGTCCGGTCCACCGCGAACCCCGCGCAGTTCTGCGACGTCGACTACTTCGAACTCATCGCCGACCCGATCAGCACCGTCGAGAGCATCTACTCCCACTTCGGCATCGAGATGACCGATGGCGCTCGTGCCGCCATCGTGGCCACCGACGAGGAGAGCAAGCAGGGTCAGCGGGCCCCCAAGCACACATACTCGCTGGCCGACTACGGCCTGACCGAGGAGCAGGTCAAGGACCGCTTCCGCGGTCTGTGACCCCTCGGCGCTACCCGTCGCCGGGTGCCGGTGCGCTGGAGTACTCCTCCAGACACCCTTCGGCCACCGCGTGGGAGATGCTGTCGGTCAGACGCGGACAGGACGGGACGCGAGCACTGCTGCCGCCACCGGCGCGGACCTCGGCGAAGTAGGCGCATCTGGTGGAGGCGTGGGTATTCCACTGCACCGCGGTGTACGGCGCGCCGAGTTTCTTGACCTGTACCGATGCGTGGCAGAACCGGCAGTCGACTTCGACCAGTCCGGCGGTGAGGTAGCGCTCGCGGTCTCGGCGGGTGGCATCGTGAACGGCGGCGGCGCGTTGCGGATCTGAAGCGAAGTCGGGCGCCTTGGCCCATGACGTCATGTCGTTGTCGTCGCGGGCACCGTGGTCGTCGTCGTGCGCGCCGTAGAGCAGCAGCATCGAGCGCACGATCTCGTCGGCGTCGGGATGCTGCTCGGCGGTCACGACTTACTCGCCTCAGCCTGTCTGCGCAGGTTCTCCTCGACCTCGACGTGCCACTTCTCGTTGGCCTTGGAGGTGTCGACCTCGATTTCGAAACGGTCGACCATGTCGGGGCTGATGTCGGCGACGTCGACGTAGAACTGCTGGTACCACCGGCGCATCTGGTAGACCGCGCCGTCCTCCTCGACCAGAAGGGGGTTCTCGATGCGGGTCTTGTGCTTCCAGATCTCGACGTCCTGGAGGAATCCCTTGCTCACACCCTCGGTGAACGCCGACGAGATGCGTTCGGTCGTTTCGTCGTCGAGACCCTTGGGTTTTTCGATTATTACGCCCCACTGCAGCATGAACGAGTCCTGATTCACCGGGTAGTGGCAGTTGATCAGGATGGACTCGGCCTTGAAGTCGCCGTAGGTGTTGTGCAGCCAGTTGATCATGAATGACGGGCCGAAGTAGCTGGCCTCGGAGTCAAGGTGCGACTCGCCGTACGCGGTTCCCATTCCGCCCACATCGGGCCGTCCGACGTTGTGCAGGTACTGGGTAGCGACCTGGCCCTCGAAGACGTTCTTGAAGTACGTGGGAAGGCCGAAGTGGATGTAGTAAAAGTGCGCCATATCGGTGACGTTGTCAACGATCTCGCGGCAGTTGGAACCTTCGATGAGCATCGAGTTCCAGTTCCAGTCGGTCCACTCGTCGCTGGCCTGCTCCGGAATCTCGGGGATGCGGACCTCGGGCTGCGGCGGGTTGCCCTCGTGGTCATGCCAGATGAACAGCAGTCCGGCCCGCACATCGGTGTGCCACGAGCGGGTCTTGGCCAACTTCGGGGTGCGCTTGGCATAGGGCACCAGCTTGCAGCGCCCGTCTCCGCCCCAACGCCAGTCATGGAACGGGCACGCCACCTCGTCGCCTTTAATGGTGCCCTGGGAAAGATCACCGCCCATGTGCCGGCAGTAGCCGTCGAGCACGTGCAGCTCGTTCTTCGAATCGGCGAAGACGACCAGCTTGGTGCCAAAGGCGTGAATCGGGTGCGGCTGTCCGTCCAGGTATTGATTGACCGGCCCCAGGCAGTGCCAGCCGCGGGCGTACCGGTCCGGCAGCGTGCCGGTGTCGATCTCGCGAATGTCGGTGGTCATCTCACGCCCTCCGCTGTGGGTGTCACTCTAACTAGAACACGTTACAGTTTTGTGGTCCCGGTGCGCAATGACGGCCCGGGTCTACAGTCCGGCGGCGTCGGCCAGTCTCAACCCGGTGAGGTCCTCGAGCACCACGGTTGCCGCCGAGAAGTCCTGGCCGGTGGAGTACAGACTCGGGATGGCGACCACCCGCAGGCCTGCGCCGATGGCGGATGCCACCCCATTCTGCGTGTCCTCGAAGGCGATGCAGTGTCCGGCCGGCAGTCCGAGTCGCTCCAGTGCGGCCCGGTAGACCTCGGGGTCGGGTTTGAGCGCGGCGACGTCCTCGCCGCACACGATGGCGCCGAACCGGTCGAGATCCAGATCGCGGGGAAAGCGGCGCGCGAGACCCTCCAGGTTGACCCGGCTCGTCGTGGTGGCGATCGCGAGGTTGCGCCCTGCGGCCCGCGCCTCGCGGAGCAGGTCGGCGACGCCGGGTCTCAACTCGATCGGCGAATCCGCCATCGCCTCGCCGTAGTGGCGGTTCTTCGCGTGATGCAGGCGCGGCGTGAGTTCGGCGATCTGCGCTTCGGTGAGGTCGGTCGATTGCGCGAAGAAGTGCGTGATGCGCCGCTGCCCACCGGTGACCAGGAGCAGGCTGCGGTAAAGCTCCTGATCCCAGCGGTAGGGCAGGCCCTCGCCGGCGAAGGCCCGGTTGAAGGCCTCGCGATGCAGTTCCTCGGTCTCGGCCAGTGTGCCGTCGACGTCGAATATCAGCGCAGCGACCGGGAGATCAGCCACGCTGTCGCCACGCCTCGACCGCATCTGCGAAGCCGTGCAGGTTGTCGATGACCACGTCGGGCTCAAGGTCCTCGATGGGTCCGCTGCAGTAGCCGCCGCGAACCGCGACGGAAAACACACCGGCGGCGCGTGCCGAGGCCATGTCGGCGCCGCTGTCGCCGACCATCACCGCGTCGGCCGGCGCGACGCCGACCTGGGATAGCGCGTGCAGCAGCATGTCGGGCTCCGGTTTAGGCGCCAGATCCGATAGACCCTCCTGATCTCCGAGGATGATTGTGAAGCGGTCGGATAGTCCGAAGTGACCCAGAACGGTCGTGGCGGCCGACTGAATCTTGTTGGTGACCACGGCCACGGCGCAGTCGGCGGCGGCCAGGGAGTCCAGACACTCCACCACGCCGGGCAGCAGCGTCGTGCGCCCGGTCAGATGACGGGGATAGATCTCCAGCATGCGGTCGATGGTGGCCTCGAACTCCGCGGGCTCCGGTCTCCTGCCCCGGGCCTCCAGGGCGCGGCGCACCAGCACCCGCAGCCCGTGTCCCACCATCGTGCGAACGTCGGCCTCGCCGAACGGCGCGAGTCCCTCGGCGGCCATCAACTCGGACACCGCCAGGGTTATATCGGGCACCGAGTCGATCAGAGTTCCGTCCAGGTCGAACAGAGCGGCGCGGGGCCAGGCCTGACTCACGGTCGGGCGGCGGGCGCGATGGCTATCGCGCGGATCACTGATCGAGACCCTTCTCGGAGTCGAGTCCACCGGAGAACACCCGGCTTCCCCGGAGATCGCCGCCGGTGATGGTGGAAAGCTCATCGACACCGATCGGTGCCGGGGTGTCGCTGAATAACCGGTTGGCCTGGCGCATCCGGGCCCTGTCGAGGGCATTGCGGATCGATCGGGCGTTGGCGAAATGGGGCTGCGCGCGTCGCAGTGCGATGTATTCGGTCATCGCGGCCCGGGCATCGTCGTCGAAGTGGTAGTTCTGTTCGGCCAGCATCGAATCCGCGATCGACAGTAATTCGGCGTCTTCGTAATCGGGAAAGTCGATGTGGTGTGCGATCCGGGAGCGGAAACCCGGATTCGATTGGAAGAACTTGTCCATCCGATCGGCGTACCCAGCGAGGATCACCACCAGGTCGTCGCGTTGGTTCTCCATCACCTGCAGCAGGATCTCGATCGCCTCCTGCCCGTAATCGCGCTCATTGTCCGGGCGATAGAGGTAGTAGGCCTCGTCGATGAACAGCACCCCGCCCATTGCCTTCTTCAGGATCTCCTTCGTCTTGGGCGCGGTGTGACCGATGTACTGGCCGACCAGATCATCGCGCGTCACCGAAATCAAATGTCCCTTGCGCACATAGCCGAGCCGGAACAGGATGTCGGCCATCCGCATGGCGACGGTGGTCTTACCGGTTCCCGGGTTGCCGGTGAAGCTCATGTGCAGCGTCGGGGTGGTCTGCGATAAGCCGAGTCGCTGCCGCGCCCGGTCCACAATGAGCAGCGCCGCAGTCTCGCGAATGCGCTGTTTGACCGGCTTGAGCCCGATCAGTTCCCGGTCGAGTTGATCGAGCACCTCAGCGACACCGGAGTCGCGGAAATCCCCGGCAAGGTCGACGGCCGAC
>JAIOQK010000401.1 GCA_021413425.1 Mycobacterium sp. | reverse complement strand
TTCGCCACCCAGGACAAGGTGTGGGTGACCGGTCCGGCGGGGGAGAAGTGGGAGGTCTACACCGTGTTGGCCGATTCGGAGACGTTCGGCACCAGCCCGCAGCGCCTCGAGGCCCCGTCGGTGTCGGGGGGATGCTGCGGATAGGCCGCCGCGACCGGACTACTTGCGGCCGGCCCGCTTCAGCAGGTAGCTCAGCCAACGAACGTCAACCAACATGACTTCGACGGTATGGCCCGAAGTTAAGGCCGCGGGCCACTAACGCTAACGGGTCGCTAAGAAGTTTTGCCAGAGTGTCGGTGTTGATCGCGGCCATAATGGGTATTCGACGTTCTCTATCGAATCTTCACAGAACGGCTAGACAGCCCGGGTGGGACACGGGGCTGGTAGGCAGGACTTCATCGGAGCGAAAGGGATGTTCAGTGAGCAAGTCAAGGACTGTGGCGACCGGTATGGCCGCACTGGCCGCGGTGGCCGCCATCGGCGCGTGTAGCAACTCGGCCACCAAAGAGGCGGCGCCGTCGGCCCCGTCGCAGACCCAGACCACGGCGTCGGCGCAGGCGGCCGCGCACAACATGGCCGACATGATGTTCGCGCACATGATGATCCCGCACCATCAGCAGGCGATCGAGATGAGCGACATGGTCCTGGCCAAGCAGGGTATGGACCCGCGGGTGGTCGAGTTGGCCCAGCAGATCAAGGACGCCCAGGGCCCGGAGATCGCGCAGATGCAGGGCTGGCTCGACGAGTGGAACATGGACATGGGTGACATGCCCGGTCACGGCGGCATGGACGGTTCCGGCTCGATGATGCCCGACATGCCGGGCATGGGTGGCATGGGCATGATGGACGGGATGTTGTCGCCGGCCGAGATGCAGGCACTCAAAGACGCCCAGGGCGTCGAGGCGGACAAGTTGTTCCTCACCGGGATGATCAAGCACCACGAGGGTGCGATCACCATGGCACAGAACGAGATCAAGAACGGCGAGTTCCCCGAGGCCATCGAACTGTCGAAGGCCATCGTGGAAAGCCAGCAGAAGGAGATCGACACCATGAACGAGATCCTGAAGACACTGTAGGACAGACACTGTAGGACAGACACCTTAGGAGCCGTTGTGCCCGAGGGGATTCGGCGTGCGATAGGCGCTCGGCGGCGACCCCTTCACCGGCATCGGTAAGCCCGCACCGCTCAAGGGAGACCTGTCCGGGTATTGGTCATGGCGGATCGACGACGAACATCGGCTCGTGTATCGAGCAGACCTGAGTCGCAACGCCTGTCAGGATTCCTGCTCGTAGAGCGCCGGCAGGAATGAAGCCAGATGCCGCATCTCCTGCGCGCAGTGCACGAGCAGGGCGCGCGCGTCGAGCTCGGTGAGCCCGACAAGGCGTTTGGCCACTGGTACGGCCGCTCGCAGCGGGGCTGATCGGGCCGCGAGGTAAGGCGCGCCCATCCAGAAACGCGACCGCATGATGCTGCCGCCGGGTACGGCCTCGATGTGGTGCGCGAGATAGCCGATGTCGACAGGAAGATCCACCAGGCCGGTGCGGGCACACACCGCGGTGGCGTCCACGCCGGCGGCGACCGCGGCGTCCACCAGACCCAGTTCCTCTGGCCGGCGGAACTGGATGGCGCCGCGGATCATCGCGCTGCCTAAGTATTCGTCGACTTCGGAGGTGTACCCGACGTAGCGGGCCCGGCCGGTGGAGCCCGAGGGCGGTGGCGAGGCCCATTGAGCGTGGACGTGCGCCTTCGGATGCCAGAGTTTGTACCGCTCGGGGCTGTCGCCATGCCAGCCGAACCACCAGTCGATCATGATCGGTGTCACGTCGGGCATCTCGGTGGCGATGTTCACGTGCATCGCCCCATCGGCGGTGATGGTGAAACCGTTCTGCACCTCAGCGTCGGGAATGTTGCCGATGGCTTCGGCCATCGGGGGGAACAACGCCTCGGCCATCGGGCTGTTGGCCACCGCACGGTGCGCGTCGGCCGAGATGTCGGCCATGTCCGGGTTCCAGAACCGGGCGTAGGGCAGGGTGGCGAGTTCGTGAGCGGACCAGCCGAGGCGGCGCCCCGGCACGGGTCTGACCGCGGGTAGTTTCATGCGCTTACCGCTCCGATCCATCGGTTGAAGCGACCCTCGGGGTCATGTACGGCGCGTATCGCCTCCAGCCGGCTCTGGGCGGCCTCGGAGATACCGCGCGAGGGGCGTCCGGGGTCGTCGGCGAACTGCACCCCGGTCGACAGTGACTCCATGGCTGCGGCGTTATCGCGCGACCAGCGCGTGGTGGCGACGCCGTCGTCGCCGTCGAGCCAGCCGCCGTAGAACGCGAGATATGTCCGGTCCTCCACCGTGTATGCCATGTCCGGAAGGTCCATCGTCGGCGCCCAGTTCAGCCACAAAAAATGCGCGGGTGGCGCTGGCAGGGTGTCGGCTATGCGCTGAATGTGCGGCAGGAGTTCGTCGGCGCCGGCATGCGTCCACAGGTTGTCGGTCTCCCAGTTGGCCTCCGGGTAGTGCTGCATCACACCCGAATACATCATCGGCATCGACATGGGCAGCAGGGGTATTCGCAGTCGCGCACCCTTGGGCGCGCCCGCCATGTACGCGGTGGCGGCTTTGGCTGCCGAGCGGGAATCGGCCATGACGGTAGTGGCCAACTCGATACTCACTGGCGAGTGGACTGTTCGACGGCGTAGCGGCGGTGGGAATGAGGCACTCCGCGAGATGACGAACTGCATCTCGACCCCGGGGGGGACACTCGGTCCTATACGGTCCACCCAGCGGACAAGGTCAGAGAGTCGTTCCACGGGGTACGTGATGATCGATGTTCCGATGAAGCCCGGCTTGGGGTATACCCGTAGATGGAAGCGCACAACCACGCCGAAAAAGTCCGGGCCTGAACCCCTTGCGGCCCAAAGCATATCGGTGTTCTCGGTCTCGCTGGCGTGGCGTAGTTCACCGTCGGCGTCGACGTAGTCGATCGCGATGACGTTGGAGCAGGCTATGCCGAATGCCCGGCCGTTCCACCCGAAGCCGCCCTGCAGCAGGTAGCCGCCGATCGCCACGCCGCGGCAATGACCCACCGGGAAAAACAGGTCGCGTTTCATCAACTCGGCCAGCAGCACGCTGCCACCCAGGCCGGGTTCGGCGGTGGCGGTCATCGCCGACTTATCAACCGTGAAACCTTTCAAGCGGGATACGTCGATGAGCACCCCGCCGTCGCGCACGTGGTTGGCCGACCAACTGTGTCCACCGGAGCGCACGCCCACCTGACGACCCTCGGCCTTTGCCGCCCTCACCGCCGCCACCACGTCGCTGACGGAGCTGGCCTGCACGATGCGGTCGGGGAACCGATCCGGCATATTCGTTCGCCACACCGTGTCACGACGCGCGGTCTCGTATCCCGCGTCGTGGCGAGCCAGCGTGCGACCGGGCGCCGGCGTGGACTCTGCCATGGTCAGATCTCCTCGATTACCGAGAGTGGAAGCGGTGCCCACTGGACGAATTCCTGTGGCGCGCTGATCAGTCGCCGCGCCGTGCGGGGGCGGACCCCGAGCGTGCGCAGCAGATGTCCGGCCACCTCGGGAACCGCGTCGGCCGGAAGACGACCGCGGTAGAGGTCCAGGCAGGCGCCGAGCATCGTGCCGGTGTAGACGGTGCTGGCGATACCGAAGTCGGCCACAGAGAAGTCGCCGCGGTTCATGCCCCGCTGAAGATCATGGTGGAGGTGGGCGCGCAGGCCCGCGACGAACCGGTCGACCGGCAACCCTGAGTCGAATATCAGGCGCCCGGCATCGGGCCGTTCGGCGAAGAGCATCAGCGTCTGGCGGGCCGATCGGGCGACGACATCAGCGGTATCGGCAGCCCCCGACGTGACCACCTGCAGCACCCGGGTGTGCTCGGTCAGCAGAAGCGCACCCACGGCGTCGATCGCATCAGGCAGGGACTCGAAGTAGTTGTAGAAGGTGCCCTGCGCGGTGCCGGCCCGGCCGACCACAAGCGGAACCGAGACGGCCGGGACCTCGGGATCGAGCAGGAGTTCCTGGAGGGCGGTCAGCAGCGCGGCGCGAGTGCGGGTTCGCTTCGTCGGCACCGCTGTGGTCACGGGTGCAAGCCTGCGGCTTAAATGACAATCTGTCAATACCATGCCCGGGGTTCCATCGGGCAGGTCAATACTGTGCTCATGCACATGCGCCCCGGGGCTCGCAGTTTCGCACTTCTGGCGTATTCCTTCGTCGCCATCATGATCGGCACCACGATGCCCACCCCGATGTACGCGCTGTACTCCGATCGCCTGCAGTTCAGTGTCGCGACCACCACGGTGATCTTCGCGATCTATGCCGGTGGCGTGCTGCTGGCACTGCTGGTGTTCGGCAGTTGGTCCGACGCCGTTGGCCGCCGCCCCGTCCTTCTCGCCGGTGCGGTCTGCGCGCTGCTCAGTGCGGCGGTGTTCCTCGCCGCCGATACGGTGCCGATGCTGCTGATCGGGCGGTTCCTCTCCGGACTGTCCGCAGGCCTGTTCACCGGTACGGCGACGGCTGCGGTCATCGAGGCGGCGCCGCCGTCCTGGCATGAGCGCGCACCCGCGGTCGCCACCGTCGCCAATATCGGCGGCCTCGGCGGCGGCCCGCTGCTGGCCGGGATGCTGGTGCAGTACGCGCCGGCGCCGCTGCATCTGGCTTTTGTGGTACACATCGTTCTGGTGGTGCTCGCCGTTGCCGCGGTGCTGCTGGTCCCGGAGACCTCGCCGCGCACCGGACGAATCGGCCTGCAAAGCCTTTCGGTACCAACGCAAGTCCGGCCGGTATTCCTCGTCGCGGCACTGGCGGCCTTCGCCGGATTTGCCGTCACGGGCTTGTTCACCTCGGTGGCGCCCGCCTTCCTCGCCGAGGTCATCGGAATCGACAATCATGCGCTGGCCGGACTGACTGCGAGCTCGATCTTCGCCGCCTCAGCGGTGGCTCAACTGGTCTCGACCCGCATACCACCGCAGCGGGCAGTGGCGCTCGGCTGTGCGATTCTCATCGTCGGGATGGCCGTCCTCGTTGGCGCGCTGGTGTTGTCGTCTCTTCCCGCGCTGATCGCAGCGGCGATCATCTCCGGAGTCGGGCAGGGCATCAGCTTCAGCCGCGGACTGGCCGCGGTGGTCGAATCCACACCGCCGGGCCGGCGCGCTGAGGTCAGTTCCACGTACTTCGTCATCGCCTATATCGCGGTCGCTGTGCCGGTGATCGGCGCGGGCTTCGCCGCCCAGGCATGGGGTCTGCGCACCAGCGGCATTGTCTTCTCCTTCGCGATGGGGATGCTGGCGGCCGCGTCGTTGGCGGCGATTCTGCGGCGAGAGTCCCGAGCCGGGTTGCGGTAGCAGACCTGGCGTCGGTCACTAGGGTTGGACGGGTTCCGGACAGCGAGCTCACAACCCACTGGGACGACGCTTACGCCCAGGGCGAGACGACGCGCAGCTGGTTTGAAACCGAACCGGAGATGTCGCTGCGAATGATCGACGCCACCGGGGTGCGCGCCACGGCCAGCGTTGCCGACATCGGTGGCGGGACGTCACGTCTGGTCGATCACCTTCTCGGGCGCGGCCATGACGATGTCACCGTGGTGGACGTCTCAGCCGCGGCTCTGCGTATCGCTGCGGATCGGTTGGGGGATGACGCGGCGAAAGTGCAGTGGGTGCACGCCGACATCCGGGAGTTCTCGCCCGGGCGGGTCTTCGATGTGTGGCACGACCGCGCGGTGCTGCACTTCCTGACCGAGGAAGTCGATCAGCGTCGGTACCGGGACATCCTGGACGCGGCAACGGGTTCGGGCGCGG
>JAIOQK010000460.1 GCA_021413425.1 Mycobacterium sp. | reverse complement strand
GCAGAACGTCGGGGAACCGCTCGGCCAGGTTCACCGCACCGGTGACCTCCATGGCGTGCGGGGCCGAACAGTCCGCGGGGACGTCGGTCGGCTGATTGGTGGCCGGGTCGATACCCAGACAGGTGCCCGCAGCCCAGACCTAGTACAGATCCAGGACGGCGATCCGTCCGGTGAACACCACCTGCTGATTGCCCGGCCCGGGCAGTTGCAGCCCGCACAGCATCCGGCGCTCGCCGGACTGCTTCCAGGCCCTGTCCCCCGCCCACAACAGGCTGATGCTGAATCGGCTGTTCGGGTCATACCTGGCGCCGAGATAGCGCTCAACGGCAGGTTCACACTGCTCGAGGCTGATCTGCTGGATGCGAGCCGGCGAGGGCGGCGCGGCGTCCGGTCCGTACTCGCTGCCAGGGTAGGTGCGCATGTCGACACTGTCGGCAACCTCAAAGCGGTGCTCCCCGGTGCAATCCACGATGGTCGCCGCGTCGGGGGCGTTATCCGGCCAGTTGAGGCAGTCGCCGGGGCCGGCGTCGGCGAAGGTCTTACTGGCCGCCCCGGTCGGGCGGTCCGCGGCGGCGTAGGACCCGAGCGGTCCCCGTCCGCCGATCGGCAAGGCGGTCACCACACCGGCGATCAGCAGAGCTCCCAGGGCGGTCAGCAGCAACGCGCGGCGCGTCGAGGTTGCGTGCAGCGCCCCGAAGCGGCCCCGGCCGCCGTCGGATTCGGTCCGTTCATCGGCACGCTCGAATAGCTGCAACATCGGCGTCCATTGTGTCAGGTCGGCTCCGGGCAGCCACAAGTGCCGGTGGGTGACTGTTACGGGGTTGTGCTGTGTGCGAAAGCTAGGGTGCAGTACGTGATCGACCTCAAGCTGGTGCGGGAGAACCCTGACGCGGTGCGCCGGTCACAGCTGATCCGCGGCGAGGATCCGGCACTGGTGGATGCGCTGCTCACCGCCGACACCGCGCGGCGTGCGGCAGTCTCTGCGGCCGACACGCTCCGCGCCGACCAGAAGTCCGCGAGCAAGAAGGTCGGATCCGCATCGCCGGATGAGCGGCCCGCCCTGCTCGAGGATGCCAAGCGCCTCGCCGCCGAGGTCAAGCTGGCAGAGACACGACAGACCGACGCCGACGCGATATTCACCGCGGCGCACATGGCCATTCCCAATGTCGTCATCGACGGCGTCCCGGCCGGCGGCGAGGATGACTTCGAAGTCCTCGAGGTCGTGGGCAGCCCGCCGGTGATCGAGCAACCGAAGGATCATCTGGAACTCGGTGAGGCGCTGCGACTCATCGACACCGAACGTGGCGCCAAGGTGTCCGGGGCGAGGTTTTATTTCCTGACCGGTCGCGGCGCTTTGCTGCAACTGGGTCTGCTGCAGTTGGCGGTGCGGTTGGCCGTCGACAACGGCTTCACCTTGATGATCCCGCCGGTTCTGGTTCGGCCCGAGGTGATGGCGGGCACCGGGTTTCTCGGCGCGCACGCCGATGAGGTGTACCGGGTCGACTCCGACGACCTGTATCTGGTTGGCACCTCAGAGGTTCCGCTGGCCGGCTATCACGCCGACGAGATCCTGGACCTCTCCGCCGGTCCGCTGCGGTACGCGGGCTGGTCGTCGTGCTTCCGCCGCGAAGCCGGCAGCTATGGCAAGGACACCCGCGGGATCATCCGGGTCCATCAGTTCGACAAGGTGGAGGCGTTCGTCTACTGCCGTCCGGAGGATGCCGAGGAGGAGCACCGCAAGCTGCTCGGTTGGCAGCGGAGGATGCTGGAGTTGATCGAGGTGCCCTACCGGGTGATCGACGTGGCCGCCGGCGACCTCGGATCCTCGGCGGCACGCAAGTATGACTGCGAGGCCTGGGTGCCCACCCAGCAGGCGTACCGGGAACTCACCTCCACGTCGAACTGCACAACGTTCCAGGCCCGGCGACTTGCCACCCGCTACCGCGACTCGGCAGGCAAACCTCAGATCGCCGCCACCCTCAATGGCACGTTGGCGACCACCCGGTGGCTGGTCGCCATCCTGGAGAACCACCAGCAGCCCGACGGCTCCGTCAGGGTTCCCGCGGCGTTGGTTCCCTACGTCGGGACGGAGGTGCTGGCGTAGTTGATCGACATGGACCTCGACGAGTTGCGGGGCTGGTTCGGCTTCGGTGTGGCCGGCAACTTCGCCGGTCATCTCGAACAAGCCGGTGAGTCAGGCGATTTCGCCGCCGTCGCAAGTCGCGGGAACGCTCCCAAGGGGATCTTTCCCTGGTATGCCCCCGGGCTCGACAGCTTCCTGGGCCAATTCCCGCTGTCCCACGACGCGCTGCTGGTGCCGGCGGTCGGCGACTCCGACGGTCCGCGCAATCTGCAGATCGAGCCCGAGGTGGGCCTGGCATGCGAAGTGGTGTGGGAGGCCGACACGGTGGTGACGCTGCACCCGTTCGCGCTCGGCGCCTTCAATGATTGTTCGATCCGGCGTCCGGGCGCGCCGAAGATCAGCGTCAAGAAGAACTGGGGACCCGCCTCCAAGGGGGTGGCCGCCGAGTTCTTCGACATCGGTGACCTCACCCCCGACGGGCCGACGGCGACGCTACGGCTGATGTGCCATCTACGGACCAAAGACGGTGCCTACCACGAGTACGGCGTGGACAGTCCGCTGCTCGGCTACTCCTACTACGGCGAGGTTCTGCTTGACTGGGTCGTCGAACGGCTGGCCAATCAGAAAGGTTCACCGGAGACGCCACTGGAGGATGTCGGCGCGTTGATGGTGGCCTGCGGCCGCCCGCGCACGGTCCTCATCGGCATCGGCGCCACCCGCTACACCACCCTGGGTGAGTCGACCTTTCTGCAAACCGGTGACGAGGCGATAGTCCGGGTCTACGACACCGCCGGCCCGGATTCCTCCGAACTGCGTCAGCTGGTCCGCGAACCTGCGGCCGGAGACGGCGCGCCCTAGCGGCCCAGCACCTCGTCGAACACGGCGAGGAACGCGCCGGGGTCGGCCGGCGTGAACGCCGGACTCGGCCAGGTCCCCGGGACCTCGAGAGTGATCAGGGTCGAACGCAGCGGACGCTGCACGTCAAGGGGAAGCCAACGACGTAGATCCGAGCTTCCCCAGATCCTGAGTCTCTGCATGAACAGGCCAAGCGGCTCGGCCTTGTAGCGCCGGATCGATTGCAGCGGAATCACTTTCGAAGTACCTGAGGGGAAGTGATAACGGCGGAGCGTCAGCGCCTGGCGATCCAGTTGGACCAGACCGTCATCGTAGTATTGCCGCGGAGGTCGCGTCACTTCTGTGAGCAGCGCAACTCGTGGCCCTTGCTGGTCATGCACCGACCCGTCGTGAGGTCCCATTTCCAACCGTGCAGATTGCATGTCAACGTCGTCCCCTCGACCACCCCGAACTTCGACAGGTCGGCCTTGAGGTGCGGGCAGCGGCGCTGCACCTCGTAGCCGTCGATTGTGATGGTCGAGGTGTCGTCATGCGCCTCGGCGAACCACCCGTCGGCGTAGGCGATGCGCTCGTCGGTGAGACATTTGAAGAAGGTGTACAGGTACTCGTTGTAACCGCCGACCCGCCAAGCCTTGAACCGGGTGGACAGGAAGATGGTGTTGACCCAGTCCGGTTCTGAGTCGCGCAGCACCGTGCGCACCAATTCCGGCGCGATCTCGAATCCGTACCGGAACTTCTCGTCTGCGATGGGCTCGCGGACAGTGCGTTTCGGGAAGTCCAGTACCACCGTTTCGGCGCCCATCTTCAACTCCACCGGATAGCCGATGCCGTCGCAGATCTGATCACTGGCCAGCATGATCGGCTCGAAGCGGGCCCGCAGTCCCTCCAGCAGGGGTTCGCCACCAGCGGGCGCCCAGCGGGCTTTCTCCGCGGCCAGCACCGGAGCCATGCGCTGTGCGTAGGCGGCGATGTAGTCGGCTTTGCCGGTGGTGAAGATGCTCTGCACCTCGTCATCGGGCAGTGGATGCGTCAGCGAAACCAGTTGGGAGCCAGTGAAATCGGCGACGGAGCCGGGGATCATCAGGAGTCCACCGGTGTGACCGTGGGTCTGCAGTTGCTCGAGGAACACCATCTGGTCCGGAAAAATGTTGGCCGGGTCACCGTGGTCGTCGTTGAGGTCGCGCAATTCAGGATCAAGGAAGCACGGCGGTCCGGCCGACGGGATCACCCATGAGGCAGCGACATCGGCGATGTACTGCCGGCAACGGTCCATCCCACGCTGACGCTTCTGGGTCCCGAACGCCTCCTTGGCACGCTCGGGCATGTCATAGACCATCGGGTACCAGATTGCGCCCGAGTACTGGGTCATATGAACATCGACGTGACCGAACTCCGCCAGCGCGTCGAGACCCAGCGGTCTCGAGTCGTTCATGTTGAACACCGTCGTCGTGCCGTCGGAGACCACCAGGCCGGAGTCGCCGATCGGACCGTCCGCGGGGGCACGCAACGCGATGATCATCACGTCCAACTCACCCGTGGGTCCGGAAACGCGGTGTTTCACCGAATCCTCGGTTTCGAAGAACCGGTGGAAACCGAGTTCGGACAGTTCGCGTTTGAGGTCGGGCACCGGGAACTCCGGCAGCAGCACCACCGCGTCTTTGTTGACGTGCTCGGCCAGCAGCGCGGGGTCGAAGTGGTCCTTGTGCAGATGCGAGATGTAGAGGAAGTCGCAGTCCCCGATCGCCGGCCAGTCCAGCACGCTGTTGTCCGGGAAGACGAACCACGAACCGAAGTAGGCGGGATTGCGCCACGGATCGCACAGCACGCTGCCGGCCTGGGTGTCGAGCCGGAAGCCGGCGTGACCGATGCTGGTGACCTGCACGAATATCCTTCCCACTGGTGGACGCGCCCTCAAGAGCTTAACCGCCGCGCGGCCCACTAGGCTGGCTGCTGTGGAGCCGGCATACGGGACTGTCATTGCCGGCGTTCGTTCGCTCTGGCGTATCCAGGGACTGCGGCTCACCGTCACCGGGATGGAGCACCTACCCGCCACAGGCGGCGCGGTGGTGGCGATCAATCACACCGGGTATCTCGACTTCACCTTCGCCGGACTGCCCTTCTACAGCCTCCGCCCCCGGCGGCTGATGCGGTACATGGTGAAAAAAGAAATCTTCGACAACAAGATCACCGGGCCGATCGTGCGCGCTCTGCGCCATATCCCCGTCGACAGAAGCAGTGGCGCCGCCTCCTTCGACGCCGCCGTCGCACTGCTGAAGTCCGGGGAGGTCGTGGCCGTCTACCCGGAGGCGACCATCAGTCGCAGCTTCGAACTCAAGGAGTTCAAATCCGGTGCGGCCCGGATGGCGATCGCCGCCGACGTGCCGATCATCCCGCACATCGTCTGGGGTGCGCAGCGCATCTGGACCAAGGACCATCCCAAGAAGATGTGGCGGCCCAAGGTGCCGATCTCGGTGGCGGTCGGTGAACCGATCCCCCCCACGCTGCCGCCGACCGAACTGACCGCACTGCTGCGCTCCCGCATGCAGCATCTGCTCGAGCAGGTTCAGGATGCCTACGGCCCCTATCCACCCGGTGAGTTCTGGGTTCCGCACCGACTCGGCGGCGGCGCCCCGACGCCCGCGAAGGCGGCCGAACTGGAAGCGGCCGAACTGGCCGAGCGTGCCGCCCGCCGTGAGCAGCGCGACGGCGAAGCCTCACGCTGATGCTGCCCGCGCTGATCGCCACCGATGTGGACGGAACGCTTCTCGATCCAGCCGAACTGATAACTGACCGGACCCGCGAGGCGGTGTTGGCGGCCATCGCGGCGGGGGCCACGTTCGTTCTTGCCACCGGCAGACCACCGCGCTGGATCCCGCCGGTCGTCGAGCAGCTCGGATTCGCGCCCGTAGCGGTCTGCGCCAACGGAGCTGTCATCTATGACGCGGCCACCGACCGGGTTATCTCGGCGCGCACCCTGGCCGTGGAAGAGTTGACCGAACTCGCCGAGATGGCGGTCCGGGTGGTGCCCGGCGCCGGCTTGGCTGTGGAGCGGATCGGGGACAGCGCCCACGACACCGCTACGCCACAGTTCGTCAGCGCTCCGGGCTACGAACACGCCTGGCTCAATCCGGACAACACCGAGGTCTCCTACTCCGACCTGCTCAGCGCACCGGCGATAAAGCTGCTGGTGCGCAAGCCGGGAACACCGAGTTCCGAGCTGGCGGCGGCGCTGGCCCAACACGTCCGCTCCCTCGGGGACGTCACCTACTCCACCAACAACGGACTGGTCGAGATCAGTCCGGTAGGGATCAGCAAGGCGATGGGTATCGATGAGATCGCCCGGCCGTTGGGCATCACCGCCGAGGATGTGGTTGCCTTCGGCGATATGCCGAATGACGTCCCGATGCTGCGCTGGGCGGGCCACGGTGTAGCGATGGGCAACGCCCATTCCGAATCGGTGGCCGCGGCCGACGAGGTGACCGCGGGTAACGACGACGACGGCGTCGCGCGCGTACTCGAGCGCTGGTGGCTGTAGTCCGAGTAGATCAGTTCAACTGATACGGCTGAACCGCTCCAGTTGGGTGGGTGGCCCGTCGACCGGCGGCGGTGGCAGAACCAGACTGACCCCGTCGATCACCCGGACCACGTTGCGTGTCAGGCGGTCGAAGTTCAGTGTGCCGTGCGCGAAGTTCTGCACGATCCACTCCGGTTCGGCGATCTCACCGCTGGTGGGCATTCCCAGTGCACCGCGCTCGTAGCCCAGCGATGCCCACGCCTGATAGATCGCGCCGGTGAGCGGCTGAGCTCCGGTCTCCGGCGACCAGTACATCGCTCCCCGTTCGAAGGTGGCATACCGCGTCGTACCGGAACCGGCTGCCTCGGGCGAAGTCGGTGCGCCCAGCGGACCCACTACACCGCCGTCAGCCTCCCACCGCGCCAGGATCACGCCTCCGCGAAGTGCGTCGAAGACATCGGGCGGTTTGTTGAAATTCGC
>JAIOQK010000459.1 GCA_021413425.1 Mycobacterium sp. | reverse complement strand
TCTACAACTTCTGAATCGGCGCGTGATTGTGCATCAGCTTGACCCGGCCCGCGCTGCCGAAGTCGATCAGCGACATCGCGGCCTCACCCATCCCGGAGACCTCCTCGACGCGGCCGAGTCCGTATTTATCGTGCGACACCCGATCCCCGGCGGCCAGCACGATCAGCGGCCGCTTGGATCCCCCGGTTCGCGCGGGCGACGGGCGGGCCGGGCCGAACCGGCCTACGACCGGCGCACTGACTGACAACCCGGACGATGCCTCGGTGTCGGTGCGCCGCCAGTCGATCAGGTGGTCCGGGATCTCCTGCAGGAAGCGTGATTCCGGATTGAGCATCGGCTGGCCCCAGGACGAGCGGATCTTCGCCCGTGAGACGTACAGCCGCTGCCGGGCGCGGGTGATGCCGACATAGGCCAGCCGCCGTTCCTCGCACAGTTCAGTCGGATCCCCCAGCGCCCGCATGTGCGGGAACATGCCGTCCTCCCAGCCGGTGACGAACACGACCGGGAACTCCAGCCCCTTGGCGGTGTGCAACGTCATCAGGGTCACCACCCCGGAGTCGTTCTCCGGGATGTCGTCGGAGTCGGCCACCAGGGACACCCGTTCGAGGAAGTCGGCCAACTCTCCGGTCTGCGGCACGTCGTCGAGTGGGATGCCATCTACTTCGTCGGTGCCTTCGGCGGCCAGCGCCGCAGCGTTGACCCGGTCGATACTGAATTCGTGTGCGACGCTGACTAATTCGTTGAGGTTGTCCAGCCGGGCGAGGTCCTGGGGATCATTGGAATTCTCCAGTTCGGCGCGGTACCCGGTGCGGTCGAGCACCGCCTCCACCAGATCCCCCAACTCATCGTCGAGGCGGCCGCGCAGTTCGTCGAGCAGTCCGACGAATCCCGCGATCGCTTTCTCCGAACGGCTGTTCAGCATCGGCACCCGGCCCTCGGCGGCGGCCACCAGGGCGTCGGCGAAGCCGGTGCCGGTGTTCTCGGCGTGCACGGCCACACACGCCTCGGCGCGGTCACCGATGCCGCGGCGCGGGGTGTTGAGGATGCGGCGCAGGCTCACGGTGTCGCCGGGGTTGTCCAGCACCCGCAGGTAGGCGACGATGTCGCGAATCTCCTTGCGCTCGTAGAAGCGCACTCCGCCGACCACCTTGTAGGGGATACCGGCCCTGATAAACACCTCCTCGATCGCCCGGGAGGAGTTGTTGGTGCGGTAGAACACCGCGACGTCGTTGTAGGTGATCGCGCTGGCCCCACGAGCACCGTCGGCCAGTGCGTCGATCTCCCCGGCGACGAAACGGGCCTCGTCGTGTTCGTTATCGGCGACGTAGCCGATGATCAGTTCACCGTCGCCGGCATCGGTCCACAGCCGTTTCTCCCGGCGGCCACTGTTGCGGGAGATCACCGCGTTGGCCGCCGACAGGATGGTCTGGGTGGAGCGGTAGTTCTGCTCGAGCAGGATGGTGGTGGCGTTAGGGAAGTCGCGCTCGAAGTCTTCGATGTTGCGGATGGTGGCCCCGCGGAAGGCGTAGATCGACTGGTCTGCGTCTCCCACCACGCATAGCTCCGAGGGCGGTACTGCATCGGTGCCCTCGGCCCCGGTTCCGACCAGTTCGCGCACCAGGACGTACTGGGCGTGGTTGGTGTCCTGGTACTCGTCGACCATGATGTGGCGGAACCGGCGGCGGTAGTACTGGGCGATCTCGGGGTGGCGCTGCAGCACCGCGACCGTCTCGCCGATCAGGTCGTCGA
>JAIOQK010000458.1 GCA_021413425.1 Mycobacterium sp. | reverse complement strand
ACGTGCCTTGGCATGAGTACTGCCGGCCTTGGCCGATGCGGATCCACGTACGCCTGTCGGACGGCTCTCGGTCGCGGTGTCGGTGTTCTTATCCGCCGAGCCGCTGACCTCGACCGCATCAGCCGCGGCGGTCTGCTCGTCACGGTCCTGTGCCGCTGCCGGGGCGGCAACTGCCACCCGCGACGCCGCCACCGGCGCCGGGGCCGACTCGGAAAGCGCACTGGCCGTCAGCGGCACCGCGGCGGCCGCGGGGCTGACCGGCACAGCGGCGCCTGGAAGCGCCTGCAGTCCGAGCTGGCTGGTGACGTACGAGATGACACCGGGCAGTCCGGTCCCCGAGCCGTTGTATCCGTCGAAGTAGGCGGTGGCCAGCAGCGAGTTGCCGACCGCCACCGGGCCGATGTTGAACTGCGGGACCAGCGAGGTCAACCCGAGCACGACGCCCTCGACGAGGTCGGTCGGCGGGACGCCGAACTGGCTGGTGACGTAGCTGACGACACCCTCGAGTCCGGGCCCGGAGCCGTTGT
This sequence comes from Mycobacterium sp., assembly GCA_021413425.1. GTDB lineage: Bacteria > Actinomycetota > Actinomycetes > Mycobacteriales > Mycobacteriaceae > Mycobacterium. Next base: position 12,440 of record JAIOQK010000458.1, on the reverse strand, counting down.
AGCCGTCGTAGTAGGCGGTGGCGAGCAGGGCGTCGCCCAACGCCACCGGGCCGAGATAGAAGACCGGGATCATCGCGGTCACCGCGAGGACCTCGGCCTGGTTGGCGGCCAGGAAATCGGCGACGAAGTTGCCGATGTTGCCGATGCCGCCTTCATCGTCATCGTCATCGTCGTCATCATCGTCATCATCGTCGTAGCCGTAGTCATCGTCGTCGTCATCGTCGTCATCGTCGTAGGCGCCGGCGTTCGCGCCCTGCCACTTGGACTTCGACAGCAACTGATATGGCGTGTCCAGCGAATTCATCGTGGTCATCGACGCGGTCGAAACATCTGCCTGGTCGCCGATCACCGGTGTGGTGATGACGAGCGCACCCACGCCGGCGAGTGCCGCGGCGGAGGCGATGGAAGTGCGAAGTCGGCTGGTCACTGCGGTCCCCTTGCATGCTATGAGTAATGGCGCACCTGTCGGGCAGGTCCGCCGACCATATCGCACCAAGGTCTCCACAGCAAACTATTCAGCAAATAATTTCGGGTGGGTTCACAAACCCGCCGTCACAGCCCCGCAGCATGGGGAAACGCTTCCTTCACTCTGCTAACTGGAGTAGCATTGCAGGAGTGGGCGGCAACGTGTGGATCCTCGGCGGCTACCAGAGCGACTTCGCGCGAAACATGCATCGGGAGACTCGCGACTTCGCCGACCTGACCCGCGAAGTCGTCGACCAGACCCTCGCCGAGGCGATGATCGACGCCGCCGATATCGAGGTGGTGCACGTCGCCAACGCCTTCGGTGAGATGTTCGCCAGTCAAGGCCACCTCGGCGCCATGCCGGCCACCGTGCACGACGGCCTGTGGGACACCCCCGCCGCCCGACACGAGGCGGCCTGCGCCTCCGGCAGTGTCGCCGCCCTGGCTGCGATGGCCGATCTGCGGGCGGGTAACTACCGCACCGCCCTGGTGGTCGGGCTGGAACTGGAGAAGACCGTGCCCGGCGACACCGCCGCGCAACACCTGGGCGCCGCGGCATGGACCGGTCACGAAGGCCAGGACGCGACGTTCATGTGGCCGTACATGTTCAATCAGGTCGCCGACGAGTACGACCGGCGCTACGGCATCGATGACGCCCATCTGCATGCGATCGCCGCGATCAATCTGGCCAACGCCCGCAATAACCCCAACGCCCAGACCCGCGACTGGCAGGTGCCTGATCTGCTCACCTCCGGGGGTGATGACGCGGTGAACCCGCCCATCGAGGGCCGGATCCGCCGGTTCGACTGCAGCCAGATGACCGACGGCGGCGCGGGCGTGGTGCTGGTGACTGACGAGTTCCTGCGCGAGCACCCCGGGGTGCGGCCGATGGGTCGCGTCGAAGGATGGGGGCATCGCACCGTCGGTCTGGGCCTGCGCCAGAAACTCGACCGCGACGCCGGCAATCCATACGTCATGCCGCACGTGCGCGCGGCGGTGCACGAGGCGTTCGGGCGCGCGGCGATTGACCTCGACGCCCTCGACGGTTTCGAAGTGCACGACTGCTTCACGCCGAGTGAGTACATGGCGATCGACCACATCGGTCTCACCGGGCCGGGCGAATCGTGGAAGGCCATCGAAGGTGGCGACATCGAGATCGGTGGCCGGTTACCGATCAACCCCAGTGGCGGGCTGATCGGCGGCGGCCACCCGGTCGGGGCGACCGGGGTCCGGATGATGCTCGATGCCGCCAAGCAGGTCAGCGGGCAGGCCGGCGACTATCAGATCGACGGCGCACGCCGCTTCGGCACGCTCAACATCGGTGGAAGCACCGCCACCACAGTCAGTTTCGTCATCGGATCCATCGACGCCGCGTGAGAGGACGCCTGATGAGAGAACCCCACCATGGACGTTGAGATCGTCGGCAAGTTCCTCTCCACCCTGCCCGAGGACGACGACCACCCCTACCGCACCGGGGCGTGGCGCCCGCAGACCACCGAGTGGCGAGCCGACGACCTGGTTGCCGTCGAAGGGACGATCCCCGACGATCTCGACGGAATCTATCTGCGCAACACCGAGAACCCGTTGCACCCCGCGCTGAAGTCCTATCACCCTTTCGACGGCGACGCGATGCTGCACATCGTCGGCTTCCGGGACGGAAAAGCGTTCTACCGCAACCGCTTTGTACGTACCGAGGCGTTCGAAGCAGAGCAGGAGGCCGGCGGGCCGCTGTGGCCGGGACTGGCCGAGCCGGTGTCGCTGGCCAAGACCGACCACGGCTGGGGCGCGCGCACCATGCTCAAGGATGCCTCAAGCACCGATGTCATCGTCCACCGGGGAACCGCGCTCACGAGCTTCTATCAGTGCGGCGATCTGTATCGGATCGACCCGTGCAGCGGCGAAACGTTCGGTAAGGAAACCTGGAACGGGTCCTTCCCGCATTCCTGGGGGGTGTCAGCTCATCCCAAGGTCGACGACCGCAGCGGGGAGATGCTGTTCTTCAACTACAGCAAGTCCGCACCCTATCTGCACTACGGGGTGGTGGACGCCGAGAATGATCTGGTGCATTACGTCGACGTGCCACTGCCCGGTCCGCGGCTGCCGCACGACATGGCGTTCACCCGCAACTACGCCATCTTCAACGACTTCCCATTGTTCTGGGACCCCGAGCTGCTCACACGTGACCTGCACGTCCCACGCTTTCACCGCGATATGCCGTCGAGGTTCGGGATCATGCCGCGCCGCGGCGACAGCGGCAGCATCCAGTGGTTCGAGGCCGACCCGACGTTCGTGCTGCACTTCACCAACGCCTACGAGCACGGCGACGAGATCGTCCTCGACGGCTTCTATCAGGGCGATCCGCAACCCGCCGATGACGGCACCGGCAGCAAGTGGCAGCGGGCCTTCCGATTCCTGGCCCTCGACCGGATGCAGACCCGGCTGCACCGGTGGCGGTTCAACCTCACCACCGGTACCTGCACCGAGGAACCGCTGAGCGAGACCATCTCCGAGTTCGGCATGATCAACGCCTCCCACGGCGGCGAACCGTACCGCTACGCCTACGCCGCTACCGGAAAGCCCGGTTGGTTCCTGTTCGACGGTCTGGTCCGCCACGACGTGGTGAGCGGAACTGAGGACCGGATCAGCTTCGGCGACGGCGTCTACGGCAGCGAGACGGCGATGGCGCCGCGGGTCGGCAGCCGCGGCGAGGACGACGGCTACCTGGTGACGCTGACCACCGACATGAACGCCGACGCCTCCTACTGCCTGGTGTTCGACGCCGCCCGTCTCACCGACGGCCCGGTGTGCAAAATACAACTGCCCGAACGGATCTCCAGTGGCACCCACTCCACCTGGGTGGCGGGATCGGATGTCCGGCGGTGGCGGGAGACCGACTCCGCGGCGGCCGCCGTCGGGCTCTAATGCCAAACCGGATCACGAGGCTCGAGCCTGGCGGGGTCAATGCGATCGGCCGGATGCTGGGTCTGCTCGGCGACGAGTGGAACCTGCTGATCCTGCAGCAGGCCCTGATGGGCGCCAGCCGCTACCGCCACTTCATCGAACGGCTGCCGATCTCCAACGCCGTACTGGCCGGCCGGCTGCGGGTGCTCACCGACGCCGGACTGCTGGACCGGCCGGCGCATCCGACCTCCGGGGAGCGCGCCGAGTACCTGCCCACCGCGCGCAGCAGATCGCTATGGCCGGTGCTGCTGTGCATCTGGCAATGGGAACGCTGCTGGGTCGCCGAGCACGCCGGACAACTGCCCGCGATGCGACACCAGGGGTGCGGGGCGGACTTCTCCCCCGTGCTGCGCTGCAGCGGCTGCCATGGCGCCATCAGCGCCACCGATGTGGAGTTCGTTCCCGGACCGAGCGGCGACTGGGCCCGCTCAGCGCCGTCGTCGTCGACCCGCCGGCGCACCGACCGCCAGCAGGCCGCGGGACAGGCCGGACTGTTTACCGAGACCATGAGCCTTTTCGGCAACCGATGGGCGGCGGCTCTGCTGGTCGCGGCGTTCCTCGGCACAACGCGGTTCAGCGACTTCCAGACCCAACTCGGCGCGCCGCCCAGCGTCCTGTCGGAGCGACTGCAGACCTTCTGCACGATAGGCGTGCTGCACATCAGTGGCGGCGGCACCGATCCGGCGGCGTACCTGTTGACCGAGAAGGGCCGAGCGCTGATCGCAGTGCTCGTGACTGCCCTGCAGTGGGCACAGCGGTGGTTCCACGCACCCGAGGGGCCGGCTCTGGCACCCTTTCATCGGGGGTGCGGGGCGCCACTGGAGGCCGAATTGGCCTGCGGCGGTTGCGGAGACCGGCTGCGCGGCGCTGCGGTGGATGTCGTCGCCGTCAGCTCGCCGGTAGCAGCTGGAAGCCCTTGGTGATGGTGTCGGCGTCTTTGAGGTAGGTCGGGTTGTCCGGCTTGACGGTCTGCACGGTCAGCGTCGCCACATAGCTGACGTCGCCGGTCTTGTAGACCACGCCCAACGATGTCGCCTTGCGCGGCGGGATGGGCGGGATCTTCGGACTGATCTTCACTTCCGGTGCGGTGTAGCTGGTCGCCAGTGCCGTCGCCCCGCAAACCTGCGTGGGCGTCGAGCTCATATCGGTGACCTTCAGCTTCTTGGCCAGCTGCTGGTTCTGCGCATCGAGAAGTTGCTCGGGTTTGCCGATATCGGCGCTGACCTTCTGCAACGTCACCACCACGTTCGGGGTGAAGCCGTCGGCCGACAAGCCCTGATTGCGCAGCGCGAACCGGATGTTCTCGGAATCCATTTTGGTGGTGCGCTCCCAGCCCGCCGGCACCGGTATGCGCATCTTCGGTTCCTGGTCGGTGCGGGTCGGGATATCGACCAGCTCGCCGGGCACCGTCTGGCACTTGTCGGCGCTGACCTTCTCACCCGAGCAGCCGACCGCCGTCACGGCCAGCAACGCCACCATTGCGGCCGACACCGGCACCCGGGCCCGCCCCATCACTTCGCGCACCTGAACTCCTTTTCACCCTCATCAACCCTACCGGCGCGCTGATCAGGCGCTGGCCAGGGTGACCACCAGGGCCCACAGCGAGCACAGCAGCGCGGCCATGACGAACACCGCCCCCAGGTACAGCCCGTACCCCGCGGCGACCGGCGGAGCAACGTTGGCGCGGTAGTACCACCACGCCAGCACGGCCAGCAGCAGCGAGACCACCACCGCCGCGGTGGCCGCCAGCCGCGGCGAGATTTCCCGCGCCACCATCGCCCCGAGCACGATCAGCATCGAGGACAACAGGACAATCAGCTGACCGCCGCCGAAACGCGCAGGCAGCACGATGCTGCCCACCGATCCGCCGATCGCGCTGGCCCGTCCACCGCCGTCGGCCGGTGTGGTCAGCCACGGCAGCCACGCGCATACAGCAATCGCGACCGCGCATAACGCCAGCATCCAGCCCGGACGCAGCCTTGTCATGGTGTGACCCTAAGCGGTGCCGCGCGGGCTGCATCCGACACGCCGGGCGGGGCTTTGCCAGTAGCGTTTGACCATGCGCCAACACATCATCGTCTGCGGTGAGGATGCGCTCGCCACGCGCATCATCGATGAGCTCAACGGTGCGGAACTGTCGGTGAGACTGCTGGGGTCTCCCGCCGATCTGGAGGCGGCCGGCGTCGCCACCGCCCATGCTGTGATCGCCGCCTCCGCCGATGACGCGATCAATCTCGAAGTGGCGCTGCTGGCACGCCAGGCCAACCCGCACACCCGGGTGGTGGCACGGCTGTCCAATACCGTCCTGCACCAGGCCATGAATGACGGGATCGGACCCGGTGTCGTCCTCGACGTTGCAGACCTGGCGGCGCCGTCGGTGGTTGAGGCACTGCTAGGCCGCACCGCGCACACCATCAGGGCGGGCGGGGTGGACTTCGTCATCTCCAGCGACACCGCGGACAGGAACGGCACGCTTCGCGATATCTACGGACGACTGGCGCCGGTCGCGGTGATCCGCGGGGAGAACGCCCCCAATCCGGGCGAGGTGATCGCCTGCCCCCACCTCGACGACACGGTCTATCAGGGCGACCGGACCACGATGATGGGTCGCGCCGATGAACTGCGCGCGCTGGAACTGCCGGTGGGTGTTCGGCCGGAAGCCGGCCCGGAGCACCGCTCCCCACCGGTCCGCGCCTTCGATAAGGCCCGCGCGTTCCACGAGGATATGAACCCGATGTTTTACCGCGCGTTGACCATTGCGACCACGATGCTCCTCGGATCCGCACTGATCCTGCGGTTTGCCTTCCGGCCGACGATGGGCTGGATGGACGCCCTGTCGTTCGCCACCGAGACACTGACCACCGTCGGGTACGGCGACTTCAACTTCCTCGGTCAGCCGCTGTGGCTGCGGATGTGGGGCGTGGTGATGATGCTCAGCGGCATCGCACTGGTCTCGGTCATGGTGGCATTCGTCGCCGATGTGCTGCTGTCGCGGCGACTCCCCCAGGCCGCCAGTCGCCAGCAGATCAAGCACCTGCAGCACCACTTCGTGATCGTCGGCCTCGGGTCGTTCGGCATCAGGGTGGCCGGCATGCTCAAAGACGCCGGTCATCCCGTGGCGGTCATCGAACTCGATGAAGACAACCGGTACCTGTCAGCGGCGGCCGAACTGGACATCCCGGTGATCTCCGGAGACGCAACTCTGCGCACCACTCTCGCGGCCGCACGGGTGGAGCACGCCCGTGCGATCGCCGTGCTGACCGAGCACGACATGGTCAACATCGAGACGGGTCTGGTGGTGCGGGAGATGACCGCCGCCGTCGACAACGCCGGGAACCGGACCCCGATCGTGTTGCGGATCTACGACAAGGCGGTCGGGGCGGCCGTCGGCCGCTGGCTGGATTTCAACCACGTCCGATCCACCGTCGATCTGGCTACCCCGTGGTTCATCGGGGCGGCGATGGGTTTGGACGTGCTCGGCACCTTCTCCGTCGGGCAGCGGTCGTTCATGGTCGGCGGCGTCACGGTGGCGCCCGGCAGTGATCTCGACGGGATGCGGATCGCCGAGCTTTCCACCCAGACCCGGGTGATCGCCGTGGAGCGCGACGGCGGCGCGGCGGAGTTGCATCCGCGGCGTGACACCGCCTTCGGGGCCGGCGACACCGCGTATCTGGTGGGGCCGTATCACGAACTGCTGGAGACCCTGCGGCGCGGCCAGCGTGCTGCTAATCGGCAGTGATGCGCAGCACCCTCAGAGCGTTGTCCTTGAGGATCAGCGGCAGGACTTCCGCATCGACGCCGAGGGTGTCGAAGTCAGCGCGCCAGCGCTGCAGGCTGATGTAGGGGTGATCAGTACCGAACAACGCCTTGGTGCGCAGCTGCCGGCTGATCGCCCGGACGAGTTGGGGCGGAAAGTATTTCGGCGACCACCCGGACAGATCGATGTAGCAGTTCGCCTTGTGCGAGGCGATCGCGATCTGGGCGTCCACCCACGGCACCGCGGGGTGCGCCATCACGATGGTCAGATCCGGGAAGTCAGCGGCGACATCGTCGAGCAGCATCGGATCGGAGTAGCGCAGTTTGATCCCGTAGCCGCCGGGCAGAGCCGAGCCCAATCCGGTCTGCCCGGTGTGGAACAGCGCGGGAACGCCGGCCCCCGCGATCGCCTCGTAGATCGGGTAGAACCGGCGGTCGTTGGGTTCAAAGGCCTGCAGGCTCGGATGGAACTTGAAGCCGCGGACCCCATAGTCGTCCACCAATTCGCCGACCCGGCGCACCGCGTCGGCACTCCACGGGTCGACGCTGCCGAACGGGATGAGAACATCATTGTTGCGCGCGGTGCCGGCGATCAGTTCTTCGATGGAATTGGGCCGGTGCCCTGAGGCCGTCTGCGCGTCGATGGTGAAGACCACAGCGGCGGTGTTGTGGCTCCGGTAATGCCCGGCCAACTCATCGACGGTGCGGGCGTGATCGTCGCCGAGGTTGAAGTACGCCGCGGTGGCCTCAGCCAACTCGGCGTCGTATGCGCACTGTCCGGCCGCGTCGATCTCCACGTGGGTGTGGATGTCGATCGCATGGATGGCTGCAACGTCGATTCCGAGTTCGTACCTGCCGGCCGCCACGGATCAGCCTGTCGCGAAGACGGTGACGAAGCGGTCCAGCGAGTCGGCGATGTCCCCGCGCAGTCCGGCGGCCACCAGCATGCCGATCGGACCGAACAGGGCGGGGCCGCCGAGGTGGATGTCCATGGTCATCACCGAGGCGGCGGCGCCGTCCTTTTCAGCCGGGCGTACCTTGCCGATCAGTTTGACCTTCACCCCACCCACTCCCACCCCATCCAGGGTCATCGACTCAGGTGGGGTGAAGTTGACGATGGTCCACTTGATACGGCTGTGCATGCCCTTGACCTCGACGATGGATTCCACCTGGGCGCCCTTGTCGAGGTGTTCGGGCAGCTTGGACCGCCAGACCCGGTGAATGGTGAGCCATTCCTTGTACCGGGACAGGTCGGAGGCGTGTTCCCACGCCTCCTGCGGCGACAGCGGAACGTCTACGGAGACCGAGACCTTCGCCATCGCTCGAGGTTACTGGCCGTCGACCTTGTCGGCGACGCCGGCGGCGGCATCGGTGACCGTGTCGGCGGCGCCGGCGGCGGCGTCGGTGGCCGTGCCGGCGGCGTCGGTGACCTTGTCCACCGCGGTGTGGGCCGCACCCTGAACCTTGTCGATGGTCTCGGAGAACTTGCCGCCGGTCTTTTCGTCGATGACGTCGCCGGCCTTGTCGATGGCGCCCTCGATCTTGTCGACGTTGTCGGTGATGAGGTCCTTGGCCTTCTCGAGGTTGTCGCCGAGTGCTTCCTTGGCCTTGTCAATGAACGACATGTGATGAACCTTTCTCAAAGGGAGGGGGCGGCCGATGGTCGGCTGCTCTCCGGTTGCCCGGAGCACGCCCTGCGGTCAATCTACGCACGACGGGCCGCTATCGCCACACCCGCCTCGGTTCGCCGAGGATCCTGCCCTCGACCCACCACGCCGCCTCGATCGCCGCGGCGGCGCCCACCCCGAGCAGCACCGCCGTGGCAGTCATGGCCGAATCGGAAGGGTCCAGCATGAACTTCTCCCGGGCCAGGGGCAGGGAGAAAATCACCAGATAGGCGGCGATTGACACCGCGACCAATGCGATGCGCCACCACTGGTACGGCCGGGCTACCACGGCGAGCACCCACAGTGCGCCGATCAGCAGGGTGATCAGCGCCGCCGTCGAGGCCCGGGTCTGCTCCGCGGTGCCGGCCGTGGCCCCCGGATAGGCAAGCAGGTAGGAACTGAAGGTGGACGCCCCGATCAGGACACCGGACGGCAGCGCCGAGGTCATCACGCGGCGCACGAAGCCGGTGCGGGCCCGTTCGTTGTTGGGCGCCAGGGACAGTACGAAGGCGGGGATGCCGATGGTGAACCACGCCGCGATGGTGACGTGGATCGGCTGGAACGGATACAGCAGCGGCTCGCCGCCGAACACCTGTGCGGCCAGTCCTGCCAGACCCACCAGCAATGCCAGCAGCACCGAGTAGACGGTCTTGGTGAGGAACAGGTTCGAGACCCGTTCGATGTTGCCGATCACGCGGCGTCCCTCACCGACGACGTACGGCAGGGTGGCGAACTTGTTGTCCAGCAGCACGATCTGGGCCACCGCGCGCGAGGCTGGGCTGCCCGACCCCATGGCGACTCCGATGTCGGCATCCTTGAGTGCCAGGACGTCGTTGACGCCGTCGCCGGTCATCGCGACGGTGTGGTCCCGGGCCTGCAGGGCGTGGACCATGGCGCGTTTCTGGTCCGGGCGCACCCGGCCGAAGGTGGTGTAGGTGGCCATCGCGTCGGCCAGTGCGTCGGGTTCGTCGGGGAGTTCGCGGGCGTCCATCGTCTCGCCGTGCAGACCCAGGGATCCCGCGACCGCCCCCACCGATACCGCGTTGTCGCCGGAGATGACTTTGACCGAAACATTCTGGGAGTCGAAGTAATCCAGGGTTTCTCGGGCATCGGGGCGCACCCGTTGCTCGAGCACCACTAGCGCCACCGGTGTCACCCGGCCGGGCGCGTCGGCGGCGTCGACGCTGTGTTCGGCGGAGCCGAGCAGCAGCACCCGCAGGCCCTTGGCGCCGATCTGCTCGGCACGTTCGGCCACCGGCGACGCCGGATCGAGCAAGACATCGGGGGCGCCGATCACCCAGTTGCCGTGCTCGGCGAAGGTGGTCCCGCTCCACTTGGTGGCCGACTTGAATGGGGCCACCGCGGTGGCGGTCCAGCCCGCCGAGGTGGGGTACGCCTCAGCGATGGCCTGCATGCTGGCGTTGGGCCGGGAGTCGGCGGCGGCCAGGGCGGCCAGCACCGCGGCCACCTGATCGGCACCGGCCTCGCCGACCGGTTCGGCCTGTGCCAGCCGCATGCCGTTCTCGGTGAGCGTGCCGGTCTTGTCGGCGCACACCACATCGACGCGGGCCAATCCCTCGATGGCGGGCAGTTCCTGCACCAGACACTGGCGGCGGCCCAGGCGCACCACCCCGACGGCGAAGGCGATGGAAGTCATCAGCACCAGGCCCTCGGGGACCATCGGCACCAGCGCGCCGACCATCCGCAGCACCGACTGCTTCCAGCCCAGGCCGGTGAGGAAGAGTTGGGTATAGATGATCAGCAGCCCGGTGGGCAGCAGCAGATAGGTGATGAACCGCAGGATCGTGCTGATGCCGCTGCGCAGTTCGGATTTCACCAGGGTGAACTTGCTGGCCTCCTCGGCCAGCCGCGCCGCGTAGGCCGCGCGGCCCACTTTTGTGGCTCGGTAGGCGCCGGTGCCGGCCACCACGAAACTGCCCGACATCACCGGGTCGCCGTCGGATTTGGCGATCGGGTCGGCCTCGCCGGTCAGCAGGGATTCGTCGACTTCGAGGTTGCCGGTCTCCAGCAGTTCGCCGTCGACCACGATCTGGTCACCCGGGCCGATCTCGATGATGTCGTCGAGGACGACCTGATTGGGTGGCAGTTCGCGGGTGCCGGACTGGCGGCGCACGGTGGGTCTGGCCTGTCCGACGATGGCGAGTTTGTCCAGGGTGGCCTTGGCCCGCAGTTCCTGGATGATGCCGATGGCGCTGTTGGCGACGATCAGCAGACCGAACAGTCCGTTGATCAGTGATCCGGTGGCCAGCACGATGGCGAACAGCACACCGAGGATGGCGTTGATGCGGGTAAAGACGTTGGCCTTGATGATGTCGGAGACGCTGCGCGAGGCCCGGGACGGGACGTCGTTGGTCTTACCGTCGGCGACCCGGGCGGCCACCTCGGCGTCGGAGAGACCGGTGGCCACGGTGATCGTCATCGGGTGAAGGTACCCATCAACGCGTCGTCGAGCACTTCGACTGTCAGCGCGTTACCGGCGAAGCTCACCTTAGAGATGCTGCCGGGTGGGGCGTTCTCCGTGGTGAGGTCGATGGTGAACACGTCGGCATCCCAGTGCGTCATCGGATAACGGATCGGTTTGGATCCCAGCGACAGGGTCAGTGTGCCGTTGTCGTCGCTCACCGTCGCCGAACCCCAGTAGTCGTTGTCGTAGGTGCCTACGTACACCGACGACGGCCGGGCCGGCGCGGGGCCGACAGGCGGTTTCGTGCCCGCGAGTTCCCCGATCGGAGCGCTCATCCCGGCGAAGGCGCCGGCGTAGAGGGTGCGCCAGTCCTCGCGAACCTCCCCGAACTCGACGAGGTCGGCGAACTCGGCGGTGAGTGTCTCGGGGATGCCCGACGGGGTCGCGTTGGTCAGTGCGACGATCGCGACGTCGGCTGCGGGGATGATCACGAAGTTCGTCGCGGCACCCAGATCGAAGGCGCCGGAGTGACTGAAATGCACCCGGCCGGCCGGGGAGGTGCCGATATTGAAGCCGTAGCCGTAGAACCCGGATCGCATCGCGGGTTGATCCGGCGGGCTGGACACCATCTGCGGGGTCAGTGCGGGCAGCAGGGCAGCCGGGTCCACCACCGGTGCGCCGTTGTACGAGCCGTCGGCGAGCATCATCGTCAGCCAGTGCGTCAGATCGGTGACCGACGCGCTGACGCCACCGGCCGGTGACTGAGCGTCCGGGTCGCGGGTGAAGCGGTGCACGTAGCCGCCGTCGGTCTTGACGTGGCCAACGGCTTTGTTAGGGCGTGCCTCGAAGTCGCTGAAACGTGAACTGGCCGTTGTCATTCCGAGTGGGCGGTAGAGCACTTCGGCGCTGAGGTCCTCCCATGAGCGGCCCGATGCCGTTGCCACCGCCTCGGCGGCGGCGGTGACCCCGAAGTTGGTGTAGGCGTACGAGGCCCGAAACGGTGCCAGCGGCAACAGCCGCAGCCGTTGAAGCACCGCGCGGCGGTCGTAGCCGAGGTCTTCGAGCACGTCGCCGGCGTGGTCGGGCAGCCCGGAGCGATGGGCGAAGAGATCGCCGACGGTGAGCATCCGGGTCACCGCCGGGTCGGAGAGCGCGAACCACGGCAG
>JAIOQK010000448.1 GCA_021413425.1 Mycobacterium sp. | reverse complement strand
GCTGATCGTCGCGAGGAACCGCAATTCGCTCTCGCTGGGGATATCCAAATGCCACACGGAGTCCACGTCCTTGTCGTCTTAAGTCGCTACCTGTCAGGACAGTACGGGGAACGGACGCGGGTACCGATTCCGGGTGCGTTGTTCCGTGATGGCTCTGACAGGGCCGATTAGTGTTCCGAGGGTGTCGCCGGCCCAGATGATCGTCGTCATGCTCGCCGGTGTCGGGGCGGGCGCGATCAACTCGCTCGTCGGGTCGGGGACGCTGATCACTTTTCCGACTCTGGTTGCCCTCGGCGTCCCGCCCGTGACGGCCACGATGTCCAATGCCATCGGCCTGGTGGCCGGGGGAGTGTCGGGCACCCTGGGGTACCGAGCGGAGTTGGCCGGCCAGGGGCGGCGGCTGCGCTGGCAGATCCCGGCCTCGGTGACCGGGGCCATGATCGGCGCGTTCCTGCTGCTGCACCTGCCGGAGAAGGTCTTCACCCGGATCGTGCCGGTGCTGCTCGTCCTGGCTCTTGCTCTTGTGGTTGCGGGGCCCCGTATTCAGGCCTTCGCCCGCCGGCGTTCCGAAGCGGCGGGACGGGCGGCCGGCCACGTGTCGACGGCGCGGATGGCTGCCCTGGTGTTGGGCACCTTCGCCGTCGGGATCTACGGCGGCTACTTCACCGCCGCGCAGGGCATCCTGCTGATCGGGTTGATGGGCGCGCTGCTGCCCGAGGACGTGCAGCGGATGAATGCGGCCAAGAACCTGCTGTCGCTGTTGGTGAACATCGTCGCGGCGGTGGCCTACACGGTGGTGGCCTTCGACCGGGTGAACTGGACCGCTGCGGGGCTGATCGCGGTGGGCTCGTTGATCGGAGGGTGGCTCGGCGCGCACTACGGACGTCGGCTGTCACCGGCCGCGCTGCGGGCGGTGATCGTCGTGGTCGGACTGATCGGGCTGTACCGGCTGCTGACGGTGTAACCGCTGTGCTGCGGTACGATTCGGACCTGCTGCCGGCGACCCCGGCAGCGCCGCGGGCTGTGGCGCAGCTTGGTAGCGCACTTGACTGGGGGTCAAGTGGTCGCAGGTTCAAATCCTGTCAGCCCGACAGATAGATGGCTCTGATAAGCGGGTTTCTGCATCTCCTGGACTGACCAGGTGGTACCGCCCGCTTAGGCCGGTGCTTCTCTTGGCCGGGCTTCGTTTACGCCAAGTCCGCCGCTTTCATCTCGTCATGGGTGAGCTCGGAAGCCGGGGGATGTTGAAACATCCCGTTCTCATACAAGGGGCTTGGAATCATGAGATCCAATTGGGGTGGCGAAGCGAATCCGCCCATCATGGATGGGCCTCGCCCCTCAACACTGCGGTGGCCGTGTGCGACGCCGCACGGTGCCATCATGACGTCGTTTTCCTCGGCGTCGACCCAACCGAACCCGCCACCATAGAGTTGACCCGAGCCACTCCACATCACCAGAAATTCATCGGAAACGGGGTGCTTGTGAATCACGTCCGAGACCCCGAGCCCGGTGTAGGCGTAATTGAAACCGGTCATTCTCGTTCCAGCCCCCGGCCACAAGACCAACCTCATCGGAAGGCCGATGCCGGTAAAGGGTGCTCCCTCAAGCACATTGAATAACGCCCCTCGTGTCTTGACGTCATCGGGTGAGAGGTTTTTAGCCCTCACCGAAGGTTGATCGTCATTGAAAGCCATCTCGTGAAGTTGTGGTGGAGTCACGGGGATGGCATTGATGATCGCTTTTGCAATGGAGTCGAAATTCATCACACCCAGTTCGGTGTTGAAAAATCCTTGATCGGAGTACAGGTCGAACTGGGGCGGGCAGATCTGGTTCACGAGAATCGCGGCTTCGGCATTGCCAGCCAGACTTCGGATCTGATGTTCGACGCCGGCGGGGAAGTAGGCGATATCGCCGGGTTTCAACGTCACCCAGTGGTCCTTGAGCCACACCTCGACCACACCATGCCGGCACAGGATGGCCTCTTCAGCGAGATCGTAGGTGTACTGATCGCTCTGTTGGCCCGGCTCGATATTCGTAAGATGCACCGACTGCGTCTGGTATCCGTTCCCCGGCCACGCCAGGAGTCTGGTTTCCAGACCGTGGGCGGTAATGGTCGGTCCATCGAATAAATTGCCGATGGCGCCTTCGGTGCGAATCTGTTGAGCAGTCCGATAGCGGGCACGGAGGTTATCGGCGATTGTCATAATGATCCTCTGGCAGCTGGAGAGCTCATCGCATAGTGCCGACGTCGACTTTGTCGCCGGGGTGTTGCATCGCCGGAAATCTACCCTTCCGCGCCATCGAGGCACCGGCATTGACCGGCGCGGCGCAGTTACCACACATGGCTTAGACCAGACCACATTGCCGATAACCTAGCCAGGATGGATCATCATATGGCGAAACCGCAACACCGTCAGGGGTCAGCACTGGTGGCCAACGGGCAGCGCATGAAAGCGCACGGGAACCGATGAGCGCGTCCAAGCCTTTCCGCGGGGTTGTCAATCTCGACATCCGCGATTCGGTACCGGACTGGGCGCCGTATGAGCAGCCGAAGGCCTCCGAGGACGCCCCTAACGTTCTCGTCATCGTCTGGGACGACGTCGGGTTCGCCTCCTTCGAGTCCTTCGGTGGGCCGATCCAAACGCCCACGATGAAGCGGCTGGCCGACAGCGGGTTGCGCTACACCCAGTTCCACACCACCTCGATGTGCTCACCCACCCGCGCTGCGCTTCTCACCGGACGCAACCACACCACCGTCGGCATGGGATGTATCACCGATCTGGCGATGGGTTTCCCGGGTTCCAACGGTCACATCCCGTTCGAGACGGCGACAGTCGCCGAGGTCCTCAGCGAACGCGGCTACAACACCTACGCCGTCGGCAAATGGCATCTGACACCCTCGGACGAGACCAACATGGCGGCCACGAAGCGCAACTGGCCCAGCGGGCGGGGATTCGAACGTTTCTACGGGTTCCTCGGCGGGGAGACGAGCCAGTACTACCCGGATCTGGTTCAAGACCAGCAGTTCGTCGACGCCCCCGCCGAACCGGTGAGCGCCGACGATTGGCTGGCCGGAAAACAGGGCTACCACCTGACCGAAGATCTGGTGGACCGTGCCATCGCGATGATCGGCGACGCCAAGCAGGTGGCACCCGCCCGGCCGTTCCTGATGTACTTCTGCCCCGGCGCCGGCCACGCACCTCATCAGGTCCCGAAGCAGTGGGCCGACCGCTACCGGGGAACGTTCGACATGGGTTACGAGGCCATCCGTGAACAGATCCTGGCCCGACAGAAGCAGTTGGGCATCGTGCCGGAGTCCACCGATCTCTCGCCGCTTAATCCGTTATCGGAATTGACCAACCTCGACGGCATGACCATGCCAGAGACGAACCCCAACAGTATGGTTCGCCCGTGGGATTCGCTGTCCGATGATGAGAGGCGCCTGTTCGTCCGGATGGCAGAGGTGTTCGCCGGGTTCGTCAGCCACACCGATCATCACATCGGCCGGCTGATCGACTACCTCGAGGGGATCGGCGAACTGGACAACACCCTTGTCTTCGTGGTCTCCGATAACGGTGCCTCCTCAGAGGGCGGGCCTACCGGATCGGTCAACGAGAACAAGTTCTTCAACGGCGTACCGGATGACCCAGACGAGAACATGAGATTGCTCGACATGCTGGGTTCGCCCGCCACGTTCAATCACTACCCCAACGGCTGGGCTGCGGCGTTCAACACCCCCTTCAAGTTGTTCAAGACGTGGGCGTGGGAAGGGGGTGTGTGTGATCCGCTGATTGTGCACTGGCCCAAAGGCATTGAAGCCAGAGGAGAAATCCGAGACCAGTACCACCACTGCACCGATCTGGTACCGACGGTCTACGAGTGCCTCAAGATTGAGCCGCCGGATCATGTCAAGGGTTACACCCAGTGGCCGCTGGAAGGCACCAGCCTCACGTACAGCTTCGACGACGCCGGCGCGCAGACCCGCAAGCCCATCCAGTTCTACAGTCTGTTCGGCACCCGATCGCTGTGGCGCAACGGCTGGAAGGCCAACGCCCTGCACGCCGCCGCACCGTCGAATTCGGGCCGATTCCATCTGGATCGGTGGGCTTTGTACAACACCGATGCCGACCGATCAGAGTGCCACGACCTCAGTGCCCTACACCCCGACCTGGTCAAGGAACTCGAGGCGCTCTGGTACGTCGAGGCCGGCAAGTACAAAGCCCTGCCCTTGGAGGACCGCGACGCGCACACCATTTTCAACTCTCCCCGCCCGCGGGTCTCCCCGCCGCGGGACCGGTTTGTCTACTACCCGAACACCATCGAGGTTCCCGAACCCGCCGCGGTCAATATCCGCGGCCGTTCCTACAAGATCGCCGCCAACGTCGAGATCACCTCGGCAGACGCGTCCGGGGTTTTATTCGCACACGGCCATTCTTTCGGCGGTCATGCCCTCTACCTCCGGGGCGGCACGTTGAAGTACGTCTATAACTTCCTCGGTGAGCAGGAACAGATCCTGACCTCCGAACTCGAACTCCCGCACGGACCCTGCGTTCTGGGGGTCGAGTTCCTCCTCGAAACCACGACCCGCATCCGCAACGCCCGGGTCCCCAACCAAGGCATCGGCACCGCCAGGCTTTACGTCAACGATCAACAGGTCGCCGAATACCCCGGCATGAAGACCCAGCTCCGGCGTTTCTCTCAGTGCGGCGAGGGCTTCAACGTCGGCCTCGACCGCGGATCCCCGGTTACCACCGACTACCTCGGCACCAGCCCGTGGCGCTTCAACGGCGGCACCATCAACCGCGTGACCGCCGATGTCAGCGGCGAGCCCTACCCTGACTTCGAGTTAGAGCTCGCAGCGTTGATGAGCACGCAGTAGCACGGTGGCGGTCACGAGGTCCGCTCAGCCCGTCGCGTCGATCCCGCGGATGGTGAGTGCGAACGGGCCCTGTTGCTTGTCGAGGATGTAGACCGAAACCTGGCTGATGCTCGACGGGTCTAGAACCTGCGGTGCGTCGGGTGCGGGATCGAGGCGCATGCCAACCGGTTGGAAGCCGGCGACGGGCAGTTCGTAGATCCGCTGCACGCCGGCCTCGGTGGCGAAGCGCTGGATATAGGACCACGGCTGCCCGCCCACGCCCACCCTCAGCACGTAAGTCTTCCCGTCGCCGAGAGCGCGGACGAGGAGCGACCTCGCGCCTGCTGCTTTCCGCCCGATATCGGGGTCTGCCGGACCGCGGGCCGAGGCGAACCCGCCGTTGTTCTCCAGCGAGATGGTGCCCGAGAACACCATGCCGCCATCGCCGAACGTGACCGTCGAGGTGGACCGGCCGCCCATGACGGGGTCGTTGATCGTTGTCCAGGCCGCCACGTCGCCGGCATCGGTGAAGTCGAGAAGAACGACCGTCGGTGCAGCGGGCGGGGGCGGCGGGTTCGTCGTCTCGTCCGCGCTGGCCCTCTGCCCGGTGCTTGCGCACGACACCAGCAGGGCCGCCAGGCAGGACACCGCGATACCGAGTCGCCAACGTCCCATCGGTTCCTTGCGACTTCCCATGACGTCAATCTATGGCCGTTGATCGCCCTGGATCAACCGTCCGTACGCTCAAATCTCGCCCAACCATCCGGTAAGCCCTGAGGAGCCCGCCCGTGTCGACACCGTTTGACACCGTCACCTTCGTCCACGGGCCGGCCATGAAGAACCGATTCATGTTGTCCCCGCTGACCAATCAGCAGAGCAATCCGGACGGGACGCTCTCCGAGGACGAACAGCGGTGGTTGACGATGCGCGCCGCGGGCGGATTCGGCATGACTATGACCTGCGCGAGCCACGTCGCCCCGAGCGGTCAGGGCTTCCCGGGGCAACTGGGGTGCTTCGGCGACGAGCATCTCCCGGGCCTCACCCGGCTGGCGGCGGGGATTCGCACACAGGGCAGTGTGGCGATCGTCCAACTGCACCACGCGGGACGTCGTGCACCGGCTGAGCTCACCGGCGGATCGCCCGTCGCTCCGGCCGATGACGCCAAGTCGGGGGCGCGAGCGCTGACGGCCGCCGAGGTGCAGGGGGTCATCGAGTCGTTCATCGCAGCTGCGGCCCGCTGCGACGAGGCGGGATTCGACGGTGTCGAACTGCACGGTGCACACGACTACCTGCTGTGCGAGTTCCTCAACGCCGAATTCAATGATCGAACCGACGAGTTCGGTGGCAGCCGCGAGGCGCGGTTCCGCATCTTCGAAGAGATCATCTCGGGCATCCGCCGGCGCTGTCGTCCGGACTTCCACCTAGGGGTGCGGCTCTCACCCGAGCGATTTGGCATGGCCACCGCCGACGTCATCGACGCCTTCGAGCGGCTGGTCGCAACGGAGCAGGTCGACCTCATCGACCTCTCGCTCTGGGATGTGTTCAAAGAGGCAGCCGACGAGCAATTCGCATCCCGGCCACTGCTCGAGGTGTTCACCGACCTCGACCGGGGACCGGTTCGCCTCGC
>JAIOQK010000396.1 GCA_021413425.1 Mycobacterium sp. | reverse complement strand
TCAGATCAGCCTGCAGCGCACTTCCGAGGCTGCCACACCGATCGACCGCTCCGGCGGGTACAGCGCCTCGTCGGGCATAACCTTCACACAATCGTCAGGGACCGGGCTGCCCGGTGTGGGCGACGACGCGGCGGTGCCGCGAGACTCGGTGAAGCGGCCGATTGCCCAGGTCAGGCTTCCGGAACCGCCCGTCAGCGATGAAACTGTCGCGCGGGACACCGGCGTGATCGCGCCCACGGTGGTGGGCCCTGCCGATTCTGATGTCGGCGCCATAGCGCCTGCCGGATCTGATGTCGGCGCCATAGCGCCTGCCGGATCTGATGTCGGCGCCATTGCGCCTGCTGGGTCTGATGTCGGCGCCATAGCGCCTCCGGCCGGCCGCCTGGAGCGGTTGCGCGGCCGCCTGGCCAAGTCCCAGAACGCGTTCGGCCGCAGCCTGCTGGGTCTGCTCGGCGGCGGCGACCTCGACGAGGCGTCCTGGGACGAGATCGAGGACACCCTGCTGATCGCCGACCTCGGCCCGGCGGTCACCGCGTCAGTGGTGGCGAAGTTGCGTGCCGCACTGGCCGCCAACACCGTCAGCAGCGAAGCCGAGGCGCGCGCGGTGCTGCGTGAGGTGCTCATCGGTGAACTCCACGGCGGGCTGGATCGTTCGATCAAGGCGCTGCCGCACGCCGATAAGCCGTCGGTGCTGCTGGTCGTCGGCGTCAACGGCACCGGCAAGACCACCACGGTGGGCAAGCTGGCCCGGGTGCTGGTGGCCGACGGCCGGCGGGTGGTTCTGGGTGCGGCCGACACCTTCCGGGCCGCCGCCGCCGACCAGCTGCAGACCTGGGCGTCGCGGGTCGGTGCCGAGGTGGTGCGCGGAGCCGAGGGTGCCGACCCGGCCTCGGTGGCCTTCGACGCCGTCGACCGCGGCATCGCGGTCGGTGCCGACGTCGTGGTGATCGACACCGCCGGGCGCCTGCACACCAAGACCGGTCTGATGGACGAACTCGGCAAGGTCAAACGCGTCGTCGAGAAGCGCGCCGCCGTCGACGAGGTGCTGCTGGTGCTCGACGCCACCATCGGCCAGAACGGTCTCGCCCAGGCCCGGGTGTTCGCCGACGTCGTCGACATCACCGGTGTGGCGCTGACGAAGCTGGACGGCACCGCCAAAGGCGGCATCGTGTTTCGCGTGCAGCAGGAACTCGGTGTGCCGGTGAAACTGGTCGGCCTCGGTGAAGGCCCCGACGACCTGGCGCCGTTCGAACCGGCGGCCTTCGTCGACGCCCTGCTGGGCTGAAGATTCCCGGGCGAACCCGCAGGACGTAACACCGGCGAAACGCGGGCCGCCGATGCGTTCACATCGGCGAAACACCAGAGCGGCCCACCGGAAACAACTGCTGAGCATCGTGTGCCTCCAAGCGACTCGCTACCCGAGTGGCCTAAAGGAGGAAACAGCGAGTGGATGGATTCCCGGTAATGGGACTGCCGGACAGCGGTGACACCGCATGGATGTTGATCAGCGCCGCCCTGGTGCTGCTGATGACACCCGGTCTGGCATTCTTCTACGGCGGTATGGTGCGGGCACGGGGCGTGCTCAACATGATCATGATGAGCGTCAGCGCCATGGGTGTGGTCACCGTGCTCTGGGTGCTCTACGGCTATTCGTTCGCCTTCGGCAACGACAAGTTCGGCTTCATCGGTGACCCCGGTCAGTACTTCGGACTCAAGGGGATCATCAGCGGTAACGCCGTGGTCGAGGTGATCGCCGATCCCGCGGCGGGTATCGAGGCGGTCGAGGCGGTGACCATTCCGCTGGCCGGGACGATCCCGATGACGGTGTTCGTGGCGTTCCAGCTGATGTTCGCCATCATCACCGTCGCGCTCATCTCCGGCGCGGTGGCCGACCGCCTCAAGTTCGGCGGCTGGCTCGCATTCGCCGCGCTGTGGGCGACATTCGTGTACTTCCCGGTGGCGCACTGGGTGTTCGCCTTCGACGGATTCACCGGCGAGAAGGGCGGCTGGATCGCCAACGAACTCAAGGCGATCGACTTCGCCGGCGGCACCGCGGTGCACATCAACGCCGGCATCGCGGCACTGGTGCTCTCGCTGATTCTCGGTAAGCGGCTCGGCTGGCCGGCCTCGCCGATGCGGCCGCACAATCTGCCCTTCGTGATGCTCGGGGCAGGGCTGCTGTGGTTCGGCTGGTACGGATTCAACGCCGGGTCGGCCGTCGGAGCCGGCGGCATCGCCGGTGCGACGTTCGTCACGACGACGGTGGCCACCGCGGCTGCGATGCTGGGCTGGCTGCTCACTGAGCGGATCCGCGACGGCCACGGCACTTCTCTCGGTGCGGGCTCGGGTGTGGTGGCCGGCTTGGTCGCCATCACCCCGGCGTGCTCGTCGGTCAACGTCGTCGGCGCTCTGGCCATCGGGGCCATCGCGGGCATCCTGTGTGCGCTGGCCGTCGGCCTGAAGTTCAAATTCGGGTACGACGATTCCCTCGACGTGGTGGGCGTCCACCTCGTCGGTGGTCTGGTCGGCACGCTGATGGTCGGCCTGGTCGCCACCGCGGAGGCGCCCGCGGCCGTTGACGGGCTCTTCTACGGCGGCGGTGCCGATCAACTGTGGCGCCAAGCCGTCGGGGCGTTCGCCGTTCTGGGGTACTCCGCAGTTGTCACGGCTATCTTGGCCTTGCTCGTGAAATTCACCATCGGACTGAGGCTTGACCGTGAGGCCGAGGCAGCCGGTATCGACGAAGCCGAACACGCTGAGACCGCGTACGACTTTGCTGCGGCCGGCACCAGTTCGGTCTTCCCCCGTCAAGGCTCGGAGGTATAGGGAATATGAAGCTGATCACTGCGATCATCAAGCCGTTCACGCTCGAGGACGTCAAAACCACTCTCGAAGAGATGGGCGTCCTGGGAATGACGGTCAGCGAGGTCCAGGGCTACGGACGGCAGAAGGGCCACACCGAGGTTTATCGCGGTGCGGAGTATGCCGTCGACTTCGTGCCCAAAGTCCGGGTCGAGGTCGTGGTCGACGACGCCGCGGTCGACAAGGTGGTCGACAGCATCGTCGCTGCCGCCCGCACCGGCAAGATCGGCGACGGCAAGGTCTGGGTCAGCCCCGTGGAGACGATCGTGCGGGTGCGGACCGGTGAACGGGGCACCGACGCGCTGTAGGCGCGTGAGGCGGCCGTGATCAAGTGGCTATGACGAAGCGGACGGACGGGACCGCCGCCGGCCGGGGTAAACCCCCGGCGGTGGGCCCGCCGGCCGCCACCGATCTGGCCGCGGCCAGCCGTCAGTTGCTCGACGGCAGCCGACTCGATGCGGTCGGTCTTCGCGAGGCACTGCTGGATCTGCACGAGTTGTGGCTGACCACCAAAGCGGCCGAACTCGGTGTCACCGCCGATAGCGGATTCGCCATCGTGGCGACCGGGGGACTGGGCCGGCGCGAGCTGGTTCCCTACTCCGACCTCGATCTGATGCTGCTGCACGACACCATGCCCGACGAGGCGGTCACCGAGGTCGCCGAAGGACTCTGGTACCCGCTGTGGGACGCCAATATCCGCCTGGACCACAGTGTGCGCACGGTCTCGGAGGCCCTGCAGGTCGCCGGCTCTGACATGTCCGCGGGCATGGCGATGCTGGAGGTCCGCCACATCGCCGGCAACGAGGACCTGTCGTCAAAGCTGATCGGCGGAGCACGTCGGCAGTGGCGGGCCGGCATCGCCTCGCGATTCGACGAACTCGTCGAGCACACCCGCGGCCGATGGCAGCGCAGCGGCCAGATTGCCCACCGCGCCGAACCGGATCTCAAGTGCGGGATGGGCGGCCTGCGCGACGTCCAACTGCTGCGGGCGCTGGCGGTGGCCCAACTGGCCGACGTAGCTGCGCACCAGTCCCCGGACTCACCGGCCGGATCGCTCGCCGGCGCCAACCTGGCGCTGCTCAATGTGCGCACCGAACTGCACCGGGTCTCCAAGCGCGGGCGCGACATGCTGCTCGCGCAGTTCGCCGACGAGGTGGGCGGTGCGCTGCGCATCGGCGACCGGTTCGACCTCGCCCGGACGATCTCCGATTCGGCCCGCACCGTCAGCTACCACGTCGACGCCGGAATACGCACCGCGGCCAATGCGCTGCCCCGACGGGGACTGTCGATGCTGCGCCGGCCGGTCCGCCGGCCGCTCGACGAGGGAGTGGTGGAGTACGCAGGCGAGATCATCCTGGCCCGCGACGCCCGCCCGCAGCGCGACCCCGGGCTGGTGCTGCGGGTCGCCGCCGCCTCGGCGACCACCGGTATCCCGATCGCGGCGTCCACCCTGACCAGGCTGGCCGACACCGCACCGGAGATGCGCAGCCCATGGCCCCGAGATGCGCTCGACGACCTGCTGGTGCTGCTGACCGCCGGACCGACCACCGTGACCACAATCGAGGCGCTCGATCGGACCGGACTGTGGGGGCGGCTGTTCCCGGAGTGGGGTGCGGTGCGCGATCTGCCGCCGCGTGACCCGATCCACATCTGGACCGTCGACCGTCATCTGGTCGAAACCGTCTCGCGGGCAAGCGCATTCACCACGCGGGTGTCCCGGCCCGATCTATTGGTGCTGGGGGCGCTGCTGCACGATATGGGCAAGGGCCGCGGCGGTGACCACAGCGAGATTGGCGCGGAGCTGGCCGAACGGGTGGGCAACCGGCTGGGCCTGTGGCCCTCCGATGTCCGGCTGCTCTCGGCGATGGTGCGTCATCATCTGCTGCTGGCGATCACCGCGACCCGGCGCAACCTCGCCGACCCGGTCACCATCACCGGCGTGATCGAGACCCTGGGCGGGGACTCGCTGCTGCTGGAGTTGCTGCAGGTGCTCGCCGAGGCCGATTCGCTGGCCACCGGGCCGGGTGTCTGGGGCGACTGGAAGGCGGCGCTGATCGGCGACCTGGTGCGGCGCTGTCTTGAGCAGATGGCCGGGGATGCATCGGTGGAGCCGGATCCCGTTGCCCCGGAGCATCTTTCACTGGCGCGCGACGGCGGGGTGCATGTGGAGCTGGAACCGGCCGAGTGCCCGCACACCTACCGGGTCACGATGATCGCCCCGGACCGGCGCGGGTTGCTGTCCAAAGCCGCCGGCGTCCTCGCCCTGAACTCGCTGAGCGTGCATTCGGCCGCGGTGAACAGCGCCCGGTCGGACCACGGGGTCTGCGCCATCAACACCTTCGTGGTGTCGCCGCAGTTCGGGGAGCCGCCGGCCGCCGAACTGCTACGTCAGCAGTTCATCCTGGCGCTGGGCGGTGAACTGGACGTGATGGCCGCACTGGAGAAACGCGAACGCGACGCCGCGCAGTACGGCACCGGACGTGCCGGTGAGCACAAGCAAGCTGTGCCCATCCCCGCCACCGCCCCGCCGGTCATCCTCTGGCATCCGGGCGGCCATGAGGGCGGCGAGGCCGGCGTCGACCGGGTGGAGGTCCGCACCACCGACCGCACCGGACTGCTGGCCACCCTCACCGCCGTCTTCGAACGCGCGGGCTGCGACATCTCGTGGGCGAAGATCACCACCCTGGGTTCCTCGGTGGTCGATGTGTTCGCGATCTCGGCCCCCGACACGGCCGCTGCGCGCGATGCCGTCGAACGCGAGCTCGTCGCGGTGCTCCCGGCGCCGCCGCCGCAGCCCGCCCAGGAGGCGGGCTGACCCTCCGCCCCTCCCGCCACTTCGACACCAGGGTCGTGAAATCGGGCCCAGTCGCGACCGTGATGTCGATCTCGGCGGTGCGGGCGGGGCACTCGGGCCCGACGCTAGGCTGACTCCCGTGTTCGAATCGCTGTCCGACCGGCTCACCGGCGCACTGGCGGGCCTGCGCGGCAAGGGCCGGCTCACCGACGCCGACATCGACGCCACCGCCCGGGAGATCCGCCTGGCACTGCTCGAGGCCGACGTCTCGCTGCCGGTGGTGCGGGCCTTCATCGACCGCGTCAAGGAGCGGGCCAAGGGTGCGGAGGTCTCCGGGGCGCTGAACCCCGCCCAGCAGGTCGTCAAGATCGTCAACGACGAACTCGTCGGCATCCTCGGCGGGCAGACCCGCCAGCTGGCGTTCGCCAAGACCCCGCCGACGGTGATCATGCTGGCCGGCCTGCAGGGCGCGGGCAAGACCACCCTGGCCGGCAAGCTGGCGCGCTGGCTCAAGGGTCAGGGCCACACCCCGCTGCTGGTGGCCTGCGACCTCCAGCGCCCCGGGGCGGTCACCCAGTTGCAGGTCGTCGGCGAGCGGGCCGGGGTCACCGTGTTCGCCCCGCACCCCGGCACCGCCCCCGAGGCGCCCGAGCCCGGCGACACCGGTCCCGGTGACCCGGTGGCCGTGGCCGCGGTGGGCCTGGCCGAGGCCAAGGCCAGGATGTTCGACGTCGTCATCATCGACACCGCGGGCCGGCTCGGCATCGACGACGTGCTGATGGCCCAGGCGGCCGCGATCCGCGACGCGGTGAGCCCCGATGAGACCCTGTTCGTGCTCGACGCCATGATCGGCCAGGACGCGGTGACCACCGCCGAGGCGTTCGGGGCCGGTGTCGGATTCACCGGCGTGGTGCTGACCAAGCTCGACGGTGACGCCCGCGGCGGCGCGGCGCTGTCGGTGCGAGAGGTCACCGGCGTGCCGATCCTGTTCGCGTCCACCGGCGAGAAGCTGGAGGACTTCGACGTCTTCCACCCCGACCGGATGGCGAGCCGGATCCTCGGTATGGGCGATGTGCTGAGCCTCATCGAGCAGGCCGAGCAGGTCTTCGATGCGCAGCAGGCCGAAGATGCCGCGGCCAAGATCAGCTCCGGTGAGTTGACACTGGAGGACTTCCTCGAGCAGATGCTGACCATCCGCAAGATGGGCCCGATCGGAAACCTGCTGGGAATGCTGCCCGGCGCGGCCGGCATGAAAGACGCGCTGGCCGCCGTCGACGACTCCCACCTCGACCGGTTGCAGGCCATCATCCGCGGTATGACACCCGAGGAACGCGCCGATCCCAAGATCATCAACGCCTCACGGCGGCTGCGGATCGCCAACGGCTCCGGGGTCAACGTCTCCGATGTCAACCAACTCGTCGACCGGTTCTTCGAGGCCCGCAAGATGATGTCGCAGATGGCCGGCGCGATGGGCATGCCGTTCGCGCGGCGGTCCTCCAAGCGCAGCGCGAAGAACAACAAGAAGAAGGGTAAGAAGGGTCGGGGTCCGACGCCGCCGAAGGCGTCCAATCCGCTGTTCGGTGGCATGCCGGGCGGATTCCCGGACCTGTCCCAGATGCCCGAGGGTCTCAACGAATTGCCACCCGCCCTGGCCGATTTCGATCTGTCCAAGCTGAAGTTCCCCGGCAAGAAGTAGCCCGGTGGCTGATGTCGCCGGCCCGGCGGCTCCGGTGCACGTCCGGGGTCGCAGCCTGCCGGACGCCGAGCCGGTGCAGTGGTGGATCGCCGACGGACTTCTGCGCAGCGAACCGGTGGCCGGTGCCGACACCATCTTTGACGGCGGCTGGATCATCCCCGGTCTGGTCGACGCGCACTGCCACGTCGGACTCGGACCGCACGGCGCGGTCGAACTCGACGAAGCCATCGGCCAGGCTGTCGTCGACCGTGACGCCGGGGCGCTGCTGTTGCGTGATTGCGGATCGCCGACCGACACCCGCAGTCTGGACAACCATCACGATCTGCCCCAGATCATCAGGGCGGGAAGGCATCTCGCCCGTCCGAAGCGCTACATGCAGGGTTACGCGATCGAACTCGAGGACGAGTGGCAGTTGCCCGACGCGCTGGCCGAGCAGGCCCGCCGCGGTGACGGCTGGGTCAAACTCGTCGGCGACTGGATCGACCGTACGGTGGGGGACCTCGCTCCGCTGTGGTCCGATGATGTGCTCGTCGCCGCCATCGCCGCCGCGCACGCGCACGGGGCGCGGGTCACTGCGCACGTCTTCGGCGAGGACGCACTGGCGGGTCTGATCGCCGCGGGTATCGACTGCATCGAACACGGCACCGGCCTCACCGACGACACCGTCGCGATGATGGCCCAGCGCGGCACCGCGCTGGTGCCGACCCTGATCAACATCGAGAACTTCGGTGACTTCGCTGCAGCGGCAGACAGATACCCGACGTACGCGGCGCATATGCGTGACCTCTACGCGCAGTCGCGGCGCCGCATCGCCGCGGCGCGCGAGGCCGGGGTGCCGGTGTACGCCGGCACCGACGCCGGCGGACTCATGCCGCACGGGCAGATCGCCGCCGAGGTGGAGGCGCTCAAGGGAATCGGCATGAGTTCCACCGCGGCACTGGGCGCGGCGTGCTGGGATGCCCGGGCCTGGCTGGGCCGGCCGGCGCTTGCTGATGGGGCGCCCGCGGATCTGCTCTGCTTCACCGACGATCCGCGCACCGGGCCGCAGGTGCTGTCCCGGCCCGACCGGGTGATCCTGCGCGGCCGTATCTACTGAAGCTCTTGGTGCCGGCTGCCGACGATGCGCTAGGGCTGGCTGAAACCCCAGTCCAGCAGTGCGCGGCCCTGATTCCACAGATCGTCGCTGCCGTACATCATCACCGCGACGAGTCGCTTGCCGTTGCGCTGCGCCATCGCGACATAGGTCTCCTGGGCCAGATTGGTGTATCCGGTCTTGCCGCCGATGAAGCCGGGATAGTCCTCCAGTAGCTGATCCTGGCTGTTGATCTGCTTGAACCCGCCCGCGCCGTTGGGGAACTGCGCGGAACGGCTGTGGATGATCTGCACGAACATCGGGTAGTTCAGTGCGGCCCGGTAGATCACCGCCAGATCGTGCGGCGTGGTGATCGACTCCCAGCCCGGTCCGTCGAGGCCGGAGGGGGAGCCGGCCCGGGTGGTGCGCGCTCCGACCTGGTAGGCCTTCACGTTCATCTTCTGCACGGCCACCTGATAGCCGCCGAGCATGTCGGCGAGCATGTTGGCGGCATCGTTGCCCGACACCATCATCAGTGCGTCGAGCAGTTGGCGGGTGGTGTAGGCCTGTCCGGGCACCAGTCCGACACACGAGCACTCCACGTCGGTGTGCGCCGAGGTGGCGCGCGCGGCGGCACCCGGGTGCAGTTGGTCGAGGACCACCATCGCCAGCAATGCCTTGATCGTGCTGGCCGGGGCGCGCTGGGAGTAGGCGTCGTTGCCGCCGAGGATCCGGCCGCTGATCATGTCGGCCACCAGCCAGGCCGGGGCCGGCCCCTGCGGCACCGCGACGCCGGCCTGGGGGTTCGGTTCGGCCGAGGCGGGGGCGACCGGGGCGGTCACGGCGAGGATGGCGACGGCGGCAACCACCGCGGTCCGACGGGCGAGCCCGAGCACAGACATGTCCGCCGAGGCTAATCGGGCTAGGCGGCGCTGCGGGTTCGGTGTGGTTGCTGATTGGTTTCGAACCTGCGCCCGTCGTAGGCTGTCACCACGACCTGCCAGTACGACGGAACTTCGACAAAGGGGAACGACGCGTGAGAATCAGTAAACTGGCCGCGGCGCTCGCGGCGGCGGCGGTGACGTTGGGGATAGGCGCGGCCAATGTCACGCCGGCATCGGCGGTGGACAACATCAAGACCTTCGGTGAGCAGGAGCGGCTCAACGGCCCCAACAGCATGCCCTACATCGGGTACACCGTGTTCAACCTCGATCCCAGTACCGCACCCGTGCCGCACAACGGCACCCTGTACGAGGCCAGGCTGGTCGTCGACGGATTCGGCACCAACACCAACCCGATGGTCGAACGCTTCGGCGCCCGCGCACTGTCGGGTGAGTTCTACCCGGCGATCCAGGGTGCGTCGAACACCGACATGCTCTTCTTCGACATCGTGGGTCCGGTGCCCAACAGCGTGGTGTGGAACGACGGGATGCGCGACATCCTGGCCTGGATCCCCGGTGATCTTCCACTGGAGCCCGCCAGTGTCATCGAGGCGCCGCCGGTGCCCGGGCGGGAAAGCTACATGCCCGCGGAGGCCGCGCAGGCTCCGGTGGAAAGCGATGCGGCCATCGTCGCCACGCCGAACCCGATCCCCAACGAGAGCCAACCGCTGACCGAGGCGATCGTCGCCGAGCCGGGCTTCAACCGGTAGCGAACGCTAGCTGCTACA
>JAIOQK010000395.1 GCA_021413425.1 Mycobacterium sp. | reverse complement strand
AGAACCGCTGAGACGAACCAGGTTTCGAAGGCACTGGGCGGCGCGTAGACGCCACCGTCGAGAAGGGCATGGAAGAACGGCGGGAACCGCCAGGTCTGGCTTGCCTTGGCCGCGGCGAAGTCGAGCACCGGATCCTCGGTGAAGAACACCGACAGGAAACTGCCGCCGCGGGCCACCTGGTGGGCCACACCGGCGCCGGTCAGCGCGTCCGACAGCAGCCCGGCCAGCCGGTCGGCGTTGGCGTCGAGCGCGGCGTAGACGTCGTCGTCGGCCAACCGCAGTGTGGTCAGCCCGGCGGCCACCGCGACCGGGTTGCCGCTCAGCGTGCCGGCCTGATACACCGGGCCGAGCGGGGCCAGGCGCCCCATGACCTCGGCGCGCCCGCCGAAGGCGGCCGCGGGCAGTCCACCGCTCATCACCTTGCCGAAGGTGAACAGGTCGGCGTCGACCGGATCCTTTCCATACCAACCGGATCGGGTGATGCGGAAACCCGTCATCACCTCGTCGACGATCAGCAGGGCCCCGTAGGTGGCGGTGATCCGGCGCAACGCGGCGTTGTAGCCCGGCACCGGGGCGACCGCGCCCATGTTGCCCGGGCAGGCCTCGGTGATGACCGCGGCGATGGAATCGCCGAGTTCGGCGAAAATCGCCTCCACCGCGGCGATGTCGTTGTACGGCAACACGATCGTGTCGGCGGCGCTGGCGCCGGTGACACCGGGCGAGGACGGCAGCCCGAGGGTGGCCACACCGGATCCGGCGTCGGCCAGCAGCGCATCGACGTGGCCGTGGTAGCAGCCGGAGAACTTGACGATCTTGGCGCGCCCGGTGAATCCGCGGGCCAGCCGCACCGCACTCATGGTGGCCTCGGTGCCGGAATTGACCAGCCGCACCATCTCCACCGGTGCGACGCGGGCGACGATCTCAGCCGCCAGGTCGGTCTCCCCCGGCGTGGGAGCGCCGAACGACAGACCGTCGGCGGCGGTGCGCGCCACGGCCTCCACCACCGCCGGGTGGGCGTGCCCGAGGATCATCGGCCCCCACGAGCAGACCAGGTCGACGTAGCGGTTCGCGTCGGCATCGGTGAGCCAGCAGCCGCGGGCGGAGGTGATGTAGCGGGGGGTGCCACCGACCGCGCTGAACGCGCGCACCGGAGAGTTCACCCCGCCCGGAATCACCCTGGCCGCCTCGTCGAACAACTTCGCCGAGGCCGGCACCCGCTCGCTCATAGACATCAGTCTCCCAGCCGGGCCGCGGGGAAGTTAATTGACATCCTCTTACTTAACGGGAGGCGAAGAACTGCGCGCTGGACAGGGTGGCGTCCATGGCCGCGGGCCAGATGTGCGGACCGCCGTCGATGCTGACCAGTTCGACCTGACTGCCCCCCGCGCAGCCGAAAGCGGCCGCGCGCTGCACCGGGCCGGCCGCGGCCTGGGTGATGAACGGGCCCGGACAGCCGTCGGCCTGGCGCCACCGCTCGGCGAGCGCAGCGGCGGAGATGATCTCGCTGGGCCCGCCCCGGCCGACCATGGGACCGCCCGCGTAGGGCACCACCGCATCGCCGGTGCCGTGGATCGCCAGCACCGAGACCGGCCGCGACGGCGCGCACGGCACGCCGGTGCCCAGTGTTCCGGCCACCGGCGCAATCGCCGCGACCAGATCGGCGCGGTCGCAGGCCAGCCGGTTGGCCATGAAGGCGCCCGCCGACATCCCCGTGACGAACACCCGTCCCGGCGGGACGGCGAGATCGCGGGAGAGCCGGTCGATGAGAGCGGCCAGGAATCCGACGTCGTCGACACCGCTGCGGTCGGGGATCGACGCTCCCCTGCCGTCGGCCCAGCTGAGGTCGATACCGTCGGGATAGGCGACGGCGAAGCCGAACTGGTTCGCCACCGCGTTGTAGTTGGTCAGTCCGGCCTGCTGCGCCCCGGTCATCCCGGCACCGTGCAGGTTGATCACCAGCCCGGCCGGCGGACTGGGGGGAACATGCAGCACGTAGGTGCGCGCCAGATTCCCGAACGTCAGCACACCCGGCGGGTCGACGGGGGCGGCCACCGCGGGTGCGGTGCCCATCGAGCCCAGCCCGCCGAGAACCAGAACAGCACCCAGTGTTGCCAGCCGCGCGATCACGCCAACCAGTGTGCCCGAATCAACGGAAGCGCCGCAGCCGCAGGCTGTTGGTGACCACCAGCACCGAACTCGCCGCCATCGCCGCCCCGGCGATCAGCGGGTTGAGCAGTCCCAGCGCGGCCAGCGGGATGGCGGCGACGTTGTAGCCGAACGCCCAGAACAGATTCTGCTTGATGATCCGCAGCGTGCGTGCCGAGAGCCGCAGCGCGGTGGGGACGGTGCGCAGATCCCCGCGGACCAGCGTGATGTCGCCGGCCTCGATGGCGGCGTCGGTTCCGGTCCCCATCGCCATGCCGACATCGGCGGACGCCAGCGCCACGGAGTCGTTGACCCCGTCGCCGACCATCGCGACCTTGTGTCCGGCAGCCTGCAGTGCCGTGACGGCGGCGGCTTTCTGGTCGGGTAGCACCCCGGCGATGACGTCGTCGGCGCCGATGCCCACCTCGGCGGCCACCCGTGCGGCCACCGAGGCGTTGTCACCGGTCAGCAGAACCGGGGTGAGCCCCATCGCCTTCAACTCGGCGATGGCTGCCGCGCTGGTCGGCTTGACGGCATCGGCCAGCCGGATCACCCCGCGCGGGCGGCCGTCCCAGCTCACCGCAACGGTGGTGCGTCCGTCGGAATCGGCCGCGCGCTCCACCCGCACCGCGGTGCCCTCGACGGTGCCGCGCACCCCGGTGCCGGGTTCGTTGGCGAAGTCTGTGACCGCGGCGATGGCCGCGCCGCCGCGTCGGGCGTGCGCGACGATCGCGATGGCGATCGGATGTTCTGAAGCCGCCTCGACCGCAGCGGCCCGGGCCAGCACCTGCCCGGCATCCTCACCGTCGCGGGCTTCGATGCCCTCCACGCTCATCTGACCCGTGGTCACCGTGCCGGTCTTGTCCAGCACGACGGTGTCGATGCCGCTGACCGTCTCGAGCACCTGCGGCGCCTTGATGAGCACGCCGAGTTGGGCGCCGCGGCCGGTCCCGACCAGGATCGCCGTCGGGGTGGCCAGGCCGAGCGCGCACGGGCAGGCGATGATCAGCACCGCGACCGCGGCGGTGAACGCAGCGGTGACACCGCGACCGGTGAGGGCGCCATCCAGAACGTGTCCGGTGAGCAGCCAGCCCGCCAGGGTCGCTGCGGCGACGGCGAGCACCACGGGCACGAACACCGCGGAGACACGGTCAGCGAGTCGCTGGATGGATGCCTTGCCGTTCTGCGCGTCGGCGACCATCCGGGCCATCCGGGCCAGCTGGGTGTCGCCACCGACTTTGTTGGCGCGCACCAGGATCCGGCCGTAGGTGTTGACCGTCCCCCCGATCACCTCGTCGCCGGGGTGGACGTCGGCCGGCACGGACTCGCCGGTGATCGCGGAGGTGTCCAGGGCGGACACCCCGTCGGTGACCACTCCGTCGCAGGCGACGAGTTCACCGGGCCGCACGACGATCACGTCGCCGACTATCAGCGCTCCGACCGGGACACGAACCTCCTCGCCGTCGCGGATCACGGTGGCATCCTTGGCGCCCAGGGACAGCAGGGCACGCAGGGCGGCACCGGCGGACCGTTTGGCTTTGGCCTCCGCGTAGCGGCCGGCCAGCAGGAAGACGGTGACGGCAGCGGCGACCTCGAAGTAGACGTGGCCGGCGCCCGCGCCACCGCCGTGGCCCTGCCCATGCCCGGGATCGGGGTTGAGCGCAGCGGTGACCACCACCACCGCCGACCACAGGTAGGCGGCCAGAGTGCCCAGCGACACCAGGGTGTCCATGGTCGAGGCGCCGTGCCGGGCGCTGCGCAGCGCGGCCCTGTGGAAGGGGTAGCCGCCCCAGAACACGATCGGCGTGGTCAACGCCAAGGCGAGCCATTGCCAGCCGGGGAACTGCCAGGCCATCACCATCGACAATGCGAGCACCGGGGCGGCGAGTATCGCCGAACCGATCAGCCGGGGCCGCAGCGACTCTGTCGGCACGTCATGGGCCATGTGATCGCCGTGCGCGTCATGGGCCGTGTGTGCGCCGTGGTCGATCACCGAGGCCCCGTAGCCGGCGGACTTCACCGCGTCCACCAGCTGCTGCGGCGTCACCGAGGCGTTGTGTTCGACATGGGCCTGCTCGACGGCGAAGTTGACCGACGCCTGGACCCCGACGAGTTTGTTGAGACCCTTTTCGACCCGGGAGGCGCACGAGGCGCAACTCATTCCGCTCAGCGAGAGATCCGTCGTGGTGGTCATGCCCTGATGATACCCCTGGGGGGTATAAGAATCAAGGGCGTTCGCCTCGGCGTCGGAGCAACCCGGCCACGCCGAGCACCGCCAGCACCCCGGCGGCGACGGCGAGGAGCCACACCACCAACATCAGCGGCGGGTTGTAGACCAGCGAGACGGTGGCCGGCTGCCCGTCGGTCACCGGCGCGACATCGACGAGGCTGGTGATCTGAAGCCAGCACAGCACCGCGCCCGCCGCCGCGACGGCGGCCAGCGTCAACTGCACGACGTGTCTCATGGGTCCCGCGCCTCGACGAGTCGGGTCAACTGCTCGCGCAGTTCCTCGTGTTTGCGGGCCCAGGCCTGCGCCGTGCGGCCGTGGGTGAGTTTGAGCCCGATGCCGGTTCGGCCCTTGGGGATTCCGTTGAGCTCGCCCAGCGAGCGGGCCGACTGCCACTTCTCAGCGGTCCGGCCCTGTGGATCGACGGTCACCCTGCCGCGCAGCAGGGCCAGCGGACTCGCGCCCAGCGGCCGCGCGGTCGACTTCTCCCCCACTTCGGGATACACCGACACGATCTCGCTCAGCAGGATCGTCTCGACACCTTGGCGAAGCGACTCCCGGGTCAGTTCGACGCTGGTGTGCATCCGAGCCGCCTTGACCTGCAGGCCGAACACGGCGGTCAGCACCACCAGCAAGCCGAGCGGGACCAGCGGATCAAAGCCCGCGCCGCTGTTGACCTGAACGAAGATCATCGCCGCCGCGGCGATCGGGCCGCCGAGCAGCCAGCCCAGACTGGCGCCGGGTTCGACGAAGAGCGGCTCCGCGGCATCGGTCACCTCGCCGGGGCTGTCCTCAGACTGATCGTCATTCATGGGGGCCGGCCTCCGGATCGGGAGCACCGGCGAACCACGCCACGACAGCGGGACGGCTCAGCAGCATGGTGCCGACGACGATCGGCACCAGGCTCAGCAGCGCCAGAATGTGGGTGCCGATGAAGGCCGCGGCGATCGCGACGATGACGGTGAGTGCCAGCGCCAGCGCCATGGTGGCCCGGCGGAACCGAACGTCGCGGCGGCCAGCCCGCACGGTCAACGACACCAGCGCGGCAGCCCCGAGAGCGAACAGAAGACCGACCCCACGGTAGAGCCACAGCGAGGACCGGATCGTTTCGTCGGGCACCGACTCCGGAGCCACGAGTCGCAGCGTGTCGAAACTCACGGCGGCCGTGATCAGCCCACCCGCGGCCAGCATCAGCGCGCCGATCACCAGGGACCAGACGGCGCCACGCACCGCACCGGGCCGGGCGTCCATCCCGGTCAGGTCAGCCATCGGGCCGCCTCGGCCGCCCAGTAGGTGAGCACGATGTCGGCGCCGGCCCGGCGGATGGCGGTCAGCGATTCCAATGCCGCCGCGGGTGCGTCGATCCACCCCTGGGCGGCGGCCGCGCAGATCATGGCGTACTCCCCGGACACCTGGTAGGCCGCCACCGGGACCGGCGAGACGGCCGCTGCGGCCGCAACGATGTCGAGGTAGGCCATCGCCGGTTTGACCATCACGATGTCGGCGCCCTCCTCGATGTCGAGGGAGATCTCCCGCAGTGCCTCGCGGGCGTTGCCGGCGTCCTGCTGGTAGGTCCGCCGGTCACCGTTGAGGCTGGAGGCCACGGCCTCCCGGAACGGGCCGTAGAAGGCCGAGGCGAACTTGGCGGCGTACGCCAGGATCGCCACTCCCGCGAATCCGGCGGCATCCAGGCCGTCGCGGATGGCGGCTACCTGACCGTCCATCATGCCGCTGGGACCGACCATGTGGGCACCCGATTCCGCCTGCGCCACAGCGAGTTTGACGTACTGGGCGTTGGTGGCGTCGTTGTCGACCCGGCCGCGAGCATCAAGCACTCCGCAGTGGCCGTGGTCGGTGAACTCGTCGAGGCAGGTGTCGGCCATCAGCACGCACTCGTCACCGAGATCCTTGGACAGATCACGCAGTGCGACGTTGAGAATCCCGTCCGG
>JAIOQK010000452.1 GCA_021413425.1 Mycobacterium sp. | reverse complement strand
GAGTACCTGGCCAAGACCGGCGGCGAGGTCGGCGTGACCACCGGCCGGCGGCGCCGCTGCGGCTGGTTCGACGCCGTCATCGCCCGCTACGCCACCCGGGTCAACGGCATCACCGATTACTTCCTCACCAAACTCGACGTGCTCTCCAGTCTGCAGACCGTGCCGGTGTGTGTCGGCTACACCATCGACGGCAAGCGCACCGACGATATGCCGATGACGCAGAGCGACATCGCCCGGGCGGTGCCGGTGTACGAGGAACTGCCCGGCTGGTGGGAGGACATCTCCGGGGCGCGGGAGTTCGACGACCTGCCCGCCAAGGCCCGCGACTACGTCCTGCGGCTCGAAGAGCTTGCCGGAGCGCCGGTTTCCTGCATCGGGGTCGGTCCGGGCCGGGATCAGACCATCGTGCTCCGCGACGTGCTGGCAGCGCGGCGGTGAGCGTCACTTCCGACGACGAGCGGGGAGGCTTTCCCAGGTTCCAGGTTCTTGACGAACCCCCGGGATTCGGCCGATTCGTGACGGCGATGCGGCGTGCCCAGGATCTCGCCGTCTCGACCGACATGCCCGACTGGGACGCGGCCGCCGACCGCGTCGATGAGCTGATCGCCTACCTCGCGCCGAACGTGAAGCCCGGCGGGATGGCACCGGCGGGACGGGTCGCAAGCCTGCCCGGAGCCGGCAGCCTCCTGATGCCGCCCTGGGAGATCCACCAGTTCGGGCCGGAGGAAGTCGTGGCCGGCGTCCGGTTCAGCCGCTACCACGTGGGTGGCAACAACGCCGTGCACGGGGGCATGGTGGCGATGATGTTCGACGTGATGTGCGGGATCATCATCCACGCTATCGGCCGGCCCATCAGCCGCACCGCCTTCCTGCACGTGGACTACCGCAACATCACCCCGATCGACGTGCCGCTGACCGTGCGCGGCTGGGCGTCGAGGATGGAAGGCCGCAAGACTTTCGTCAATGCCGAGTTGACCGACGAGAGTGGGACACTGCTCGCCGAGGCCAACGGACTGATGGTGCGTCTGCTGCCCGGCCAGCCCTGATTCTCCCCCGGCGGCTGTCACACTGACCGGGTGGCTCAATCCCGATCCCGAACGCTCAAGGCGATAACCGCTCCGCGCGCCGCCGCTGTGGCCGGCGTGGTCTTCGCGGTCCTCTTCGCCACCGTGATCGTGCTCATCCGGAGCTCCCTGCCCGAAGGTGCAGCACCCGGTTCGCAGTGGCTCGACACCGGTAACGACAAGATCGGACTCGCATCGGAACTTATGCCGTTCGCCGGGATCTCGTTTCTGTGGTTCATCGGCGTGGTGCGCGACGGGATGGGGCGGCTCGAGGACCGCTTCTTCTCCACCGTATTCCTGGGCAGCGGACTGCTGTTTCTGGCCATGATGTTCGCCTCGGCGGCCGTCGGTGCCGGCCTGGCCGATGCCAACCATGCCGTCGGCGAGATCTCGGGCAGCGGTGTCGGGGTGTTCGGCCAGATGATGCTGCTCAAACTATCCAAGACCTACGCACTGCGGATGGCTGCGGTGTTCATGATGTCGCTGGCCACCATCTGGAAGCGCACCGGGCTGATGCCGACTTGGCTGGTGTGGATGAGCTATCTGATGGCGGCGGTCCTGATCATCGCCGGAGACACAACGATGTGGCTCAGCCTCTCATTCCCGTTCTGGGTCCTGGTGGTGAGTGTACTGCTGCTGGTTCGAGCCGGGGTGTTCGAGAGTCACCGGGACGAGTACCGGGACCGCCTGTAGCAGTAGGGATTTCACCGGTTCGCTCGATGTCGTCGGCGTGGAACGCCGGCCACCAGATGCGGGGTCCGATCAGAGTGAACAGTGCCGGCACCACCACTGTCCGTACGACGAAGGTGTCCAGCAGGATGCCCAGGCCGACGATGATGCCCAACTGGGTGAGCGCGATCAGCGGTAGTACGCCAAGAACACAGAACACCGCCGCCAGCACGATCCCCGCACTGGTGATCACCGCACCGGTGGCCGAGACCGCCCGCACGATACCGCCGCGAGTTCCGTGCATCGGTGTCTCTTCCCGGGCGCGGGCCACCAGGAAGATGGTGTAGTCCACGCCGAGAGCCACCAGGAACAGGAAGGCGAACAGGGGCGTGGTGTTATCCAGTGCGGGAAAGCCCAGCAGGTGCACGCTCACCCAGCCGCCGAGGCCGAGTGCGGCCAGCGTGGACAACGCGGTCGCCGCAACAAGAACCGGAGGTGCGAGCGCCGCACGCAGTAGCACGTACAACACCGCCAGCACGACGATGAGAATGGCCGGGATCACCACCCAGCGATCGTGGATCGCGGTCTGGCTGGCATCCAGGGCGGCCGCATCTGTTCCGCCTACGAGGGCGGCCGGATCTGCCCGGTGGACCGAATCCCGCAGTGCGCCAATGGTCGCGAATGCCTCCGCGGACGCCGGCTCCGCATCGATGACGACCTGCCACTGGGTCAAACCTGACTCGCCTTCGCTCGGGGTCAAACCGGTGTCTGACACCCCCGCCGGCACCGCCGAGGAGACCCCGGGGGTTTGTTCGATCGCGGCGCCTACCGCCCCGGCGGAGCCCGATGGGGCGATGACGCGGGTCGGATCGGTGATGCCGCTGGGGAAGTGGGCGGCCAGTGTCTTGAAGCCGTCCACCGAGTCCGCCTTCACCCGGAACTGGTCGATGAGTGAGAGGCCCACCGGTGTGGCGAGCACGCCGGTGGCCAGCACCCCGAGTGACAGGATGGAGGCCACCGCCACCCGACCGGCGTGCTCCGATGTCCAGTCCGCCATCCGATGCCATGCGCCGGTAGTGGTGATCTCATCGCCTCCCGGCGCGGGAACGAAGGGCCAGAACAGCTTCCGGCCGAACAGTGCCAGCAAGGGAGGCAGGACGCAGACGACGAAGATGGCGGCGACAAATAGGCCGGCTGCCGCCTGCACGCCCAGGCTGCGGGTGGTCGGCGAGCTGGCCAGAAGCAGTGAGAGCAGCGCCAGCACCACGGTGGCGTTGCTCGCCGCGATGGCCGGGCCTGCGAAGCGCACCGCGGTGGACAGCGCCTGGCGGTGGTCGGCGGTGTGCCGCAATTCCTCCCGGTAGCGCGAGATCAGCAGCAGCGCGTAGTTGGTGCCCGCGCCGAAGACCAGCACGCTGGTGATGCCGGTTGTTGATCCGTCCCCGCCGAAGCCGGTCAGTTGCGCTATCGCCGAACCGGTGACCGCGGCCACCCGGTCGGCGAAGGCGATCACCAGCAACGGCACCAGCCACAGCACCGGGGAGCGATAGGTGACGATCAGCAGCAGAGCGACCACCCCGACGGTGACGGCCAGCAGAGAGAAGTTCGCCCCCGCGAACGAGTTGGCGATGTCGGCGCCGAACGCCGGGCCGCCCGTCAGGTTGACCACCAGGTCGCTGGGCAGGCCGTCGCGGGCTGCCTCACGTAGTTCGGTGACCGTGTCGGTCAGCGCGAAGCCGTTGAGGTCGCCCTGCAGCGGTAGTGGGGCCAGCGCGGCCTCCCCGTCCGCGGACTGCGCCAGCGGGATGGGCGGCGCGCCCTGTGTGGCCGCGGCGGCGCGGGCCCGGGCCTGCTCGGCCGCGGCGAGATCCTCCGGTGACAGCGGTTGCCCGTCGGCGCGGGTGACGAGCAGGATCACCGGCGCCGAGTCTCCGCCCGGGAACGCCTTGAGCGCCTCCGTGACGCGCGCCGACTCCGCTGTCGCGGGCACGACCACCGGTGCCTGCTCGGCGGAACCGTTGTCGGTCACCAGTCCCAGCAGCGCACCGCCGGCCATCGTCACCGCCAGCGCCAAGATCCAGGACAGCCGGCCGGAGACGAGGTCGCCGATACGGGCCCACATCGGTCGGCGGACCTCAGGTGCGCGATGCATGCCTGCCATCCTCCGTCACGAGGTCCGGGATGCGCCCGCTGGCCGGCGCGGGTCGATAGGGTTTGTTTCTGTGACAGAGTCCGAACCGGCCGCCGCCGGAGACTCATCCAGCGCGATGCCGATTCTCATCGCGCTCGGGGTGGTCGTGATCGCGGTGCTCGCGATCACCGGGCTGCGTGTGTTGCGCGGCGATGAGGTCAGAGCCGAGGCCGGCGTGGACCGGGCGGTGGTCGGCCAGAACGACGCGTTGCAGCGGCAGGACTACGCGGACTTCGTCGGCTTCACCTGCGTGGGCCAGCAGAGCAGTGCAGCCGCAGTCCTCGGCGAACAGCGCCGATCCTCGGCCGCCAACGGGGCCCGGATCGTCGACGACGTGAGGGATCCGGTCATCGACGGCGACCGCGCGACCGCCACCGTGGTCTATCACTTCGAGAACTCCGCCGATGACAAGATCACCACCGAGATGACCTTCGCTCGGGAGAACGGTCAGTGGAAGGTGTGCTCACCTGGGCCCCGGTAGGCTCACAGATGTGAGTTACGCCGGAGACATCACCCCGCAGGAGAGTTGGAAGCTCCTCAGCGACAACCCCGACGCCGTGCTCGTCGATGTGCGCACCGACGCCGAGTGGAAGTGGGTGGGCGCCCCGGATCTGACCGGCCTGGGCAAGCAGGTGGTGTTCGTCGAGTGGATGCACGGCAACGGCACACCGAACGAGAACTTCGTCGCCGACCTCGCGTCCCGGGGTGTGACCCCCGGCGAGCGTCCGGTGGTCTTCCTCTGTCGTTCCGGTAACCGCTCCATCCCGGCCGCTCAGACCGCGACCGCGGCGGGTATCGCGCCGTCCTACAACATGCTCGATGGTTTCGAAGGCCAACTCGATGAGCACGGTCACCGCGGCACTACGGGCTGGCGCGCCGAAGGCCTGCCGTGGAAGCAGGCGTGAGGTGACAGAAGACGAGGTGCCCAGCGCTGAGGTGCCGTCCGTGCGCCGGCCCGCTCCGTTGCCCGATGGGGTCAGCAAGGCCACCATCGGTGTGCGCGGCGGCCTGCTGCGCTCCAACTTCTCCGAGACCGCCGAGGCGCTCTACCTGACGTCGGGCTACGTCTACGACACGGCCGCGGACGCGGAGAAGGCGTTCACCGGTGAGATCGACCGCTACGTGTATTCGCGCTACGGCAACCCGACCATCACCATGTTCGAGGAGCGGCTGCGACTGATCGAGGGTGCCGAGGCCGCGTTCGCCACCGGCTCGGGGATGGCCGCCGTCTTC
Source organism: Mycobacterium sp. (assembly GCA_021413425.1). GTDB lineage: Bacteria > Actinomycetota > Actinomycetes > Mycobacteriales > Mycobacteriaceae > Mycobacterium. The sequence goes on along the minus strand of JAIOQK010000452.1, from coordinate 1,889 downwards.
ACCGGCCTCGGCGCGTTGCTCGGCGCCGGCGATCGGCTGGTCGCCGGGCGCAGCCTGTTCGGCTCCTGCTTCGTGGTGTGCAACGAGATCCTGCCTCGGTGGGGTGTGGAGACGGTGTTCGTTGACGGCGAGGATCTCGACCAGTGGGAGCAGGCGCTGAGTGTGCCCACCGCGGCGGTGTTCTTCGAGACCCCGTCCAATCCCATGCAGTCCCTGGTCGACATCGCCGCGGTGTCGGAGATTGCCCATGCGGCCGGAGCCAAAGTCGTCTTGGACAACATCTTCGCCACGCCGTTGTTGCAGCAGGGTCTGCCGCTCGGGGTCGATGTGGTGATCTACTCCGGCACCAAGCACATCGACGGCCAGGGCCGGGTGCTCGGCGGGGCGATCCTCGGCGACAAGGACTACATCGAAGGCCCGGTCCAGACCTTGATGCGCCACACCGGGCCCGCGCTGAGCCCGTTCAATGCCTGGGTTCTGCTCAAAGGCCTTGAGACACTGTCGGTTCGGGTCAACTACAGCAACGACTCGGCGCAGCGGATCGCCGAGTTCCTCGAAGGCCATCCCGCTGTCCGGTGGGTGCGCTACCCGTTCCTGGCCTCGCACCCCCAGCATGATCTGGCCAAACGCCAGATGAGCGGCGGCGGCACCGTCATCACCTTTGAGCTCGACGCACCGGAGGGTCAAGGCAAGCAGCGCGCCTTCGAGGTGCTCGACAAGCTCGCCGTCATCGACATCTCCAACAACCTCGGCGACGCCAAGACCCTGATCACCCATCCGGCCACCACCACCCACCGGGCGATGGGCCCGGAGGGGCGCGCGGCGATCGGCCTGGGCGACGGCGTGGTGCGGATCTCGGTCGGACTGGAGGGCACCGAGGACCTCATCGCCGACCTCGACCACGCTCTGGGCTAGCGGCCTGGCGCACCGCCTCGGCGATCGGCCCGATCCATAGGTCCCCGTGCCCGGGTACGAGGACGTCGGTGCCGGCATCGGCGAGCGCGGAGAGGCTGCGGCCGCACTGTCGCTGGTCGTGGTTGAACACCGACGGCAACAGTTGCGGCCCGCCGGCCCGGGCCAGCGGATGCCCAGTCACCAATGCGTCTCCACTGACCAGGACGCCGTCCACCACGTAGGAGCAGTGGCCCCCGGTGTGACCCGGTGTCGGGATGGCGCGCGGCCGGCCCGGCAGAGTGGCTGCGATGTCGGTGCTCAGGGGGCGCGCCGACGGGATGCCCTCGCGCTCCAGGCCACCCATCCGCGCCACCTCAATCGACCACCGCAGCCACCGCGGCTGCCAGGCGTGTGCCAGCAGTGCCGCCGGCGATGCCTGCTGCAGATAGTCGCGCCTGGCGTGGCCCACCTCGTCGGCATGGCAGTACACCGGGGTGCCGTGGGTGACGGCGAACCAGATCGCCGAGCCGAGGTGATCGACATGGGCGTGGGTCAACAGGATCGCGCGCACATCCTCCGGCGCGAAGCCCAGCCGCTGCACGGATGTCATCACGTCGTCACGGCTGCCCGGAAGGCCCGCGTCGATCAGCATGACACCGGTGTCGTCGGCGACCAGTGTCCAGTTGACCAGCGGGGTTTGCACCAGGTGAATACCTTCGGTGACCGCCGTCAGCACCGGTGCCATCGGATGAGTGTAGGGCGGAGGGCCAGCGACCCGGTGCTGTAGAAATAGGGGGTGGTCGAACTGAAACTGGGATACAAGGCGTCGGCGGAGCAGTTCGGGCCGCGCGATTTGGTCGAACTCGGTGTGCTGGCCGAAGAGCACGGCATGGACAGCGCGTCGGTCAGCGACCACTTCAACCCGTGGCGGCACGAAGGCGGGCATTCGCCGTTCGCGCTGTCATGGATGACGGCGGTGGGCGAGCGCACCAAGC
>JAIOQK010000115.1 GCA_021413425.1 Mycobacterium sp. | reverse complement strand
CACAACATCCGGGACCTTCGTCACTCTCGCCGAAAAGCCCAAATCATGGCCCACGCCGGCGACCTCGACGATCTCGGCACCCGCGGGTATCAGTGCCACGGCGGCGCGCAGTTCGGTGATGCTGCCGAACGGATCGGATGCACCATGGATGAAGACCGTGGGCGCGGTGATCGCGCCGAAGTGCCCGGTGCGCAGCCGCTCGGGCTTGCCCGGCGGATGCAGGGGATAGGAGAACAATGTCAGCGCGGCCACCGTGCCGGGCTCCTCAGCGACCGCCATCGAGGTGAGCCGCCCGCCGTAGGAAATACCGCCGGCGATCACAGGCCCGTCGGCGAGCGCGTGCGCCAGCGTGATCGCCTCGGCTACTCCGGCCTGGTCGGCTCTCGCCGATCCCGAGGGTGGCCCGGTCGGCCGGCGCCGGCGGAACGGCAGGTTGTAGCGCACCGCCAGCCATCCCCGACGCGCCCACTCGTCACATGTACGCACCAGCAACGGCGACTCCCGGCTGCCCCCGGCGCCGTGGGTGAGCAGCACGACTCCGGCCGGCACCCCCGCGGGTGCGTGCGCGATCCCGGCGATCTGCTGCAACCTCACGCCTGCAACCGGAACAGCGCCGACACCGGCCCGTGCCCGGCGCCCAGCGGGTAGGCCGCCCGTAGGCACTCGGTGACCCACGCTTTGCCGAAGGCGACCGCATCCGGCATCGAATAACCGTGTGCCAGAGCGCATGCGATCGCCGCGGCCAGGGTGTCACCGGCGCCGTGATCGTGGCTGGTGTCCACGCGCGGTGCGTCGAATTCCTGGAACTCGATGCCGTCGTAGAGCAGGTCGGGGCTGCGCGGTGCCGACCGCAGATGACCGCCCTTCACCAGCGCCCACTCCGGGCCCAGGTCATGCAGGGCCTTGGCCGCGTCGCGCTGGGTGGCGGCGTCGACGACGTCGATCCCGACCAGCAGGCGCACCTCGTCGAGATTCGGGGTGACCAGGCTTGCCAGCGGGAACAGCGCTGCGCGCAGCGTGTCCAGGGCGCTGGTGTGCAGCAGTGGGTCACCGTGCATCGATGCGCACACCGGGTCGACGACCAACGGCACGGTGCCGGCCAGGCCGAGCCCACTCCAGCGATCGGCGACGGTCTCGATGATCGCCGCCGACGCCAGCATCCCCGTCTTGGCGGACTGCACTCCGATGTCGGTGACCACCGCCTCCATCTGGCCGGCGATCACATCGAGCGGAATCTCGTGTAAACCGCTGACTCCCAACGAGTTCTGCACCGTCACCGCGGTGATCGCGACCAGCGGGTGTACTCCCAGCAGCGCGAACGTGCGCATGTCAGCCTGGAGCCCCGCGCCGCCGCCTGAGTCCGACCCCGCGATGGTCAGCACCCGCACCGGTGTCTGGCGCGGTGGTGGCAACGGCAGGAAATTCACTCGCTCGCTCCCTTGGGGTGGGTCGCACGTGTGGTGGGCCTCACGCTAGCAGCGGGGCAGCCGCACCTCGCCGGGGATTGCATTGCCGACATCGGTGGCGGCCGCGCGAACTACATCACCGGTCCGGGCCATTGCCTCGATGTTGAATCCGGGGGCTACTGGAGCGGGTAGCTTCGCACTCGTGCTGACCAACCGCCAGGTCGTCCTGCGCCGCCGCCCCAGCGGACTGGTCGGGCCCGATGACACCGAGATCCTCACCGCTCCCGCCCCGAGCGCGGGCGACGGCGAAGCGCTGCTGCGCACCACCTACGTCGGTCTCGACGCCGCGGTGCGCACCTGGCTCAACGATCAGCCGGGGTATCTGCCGCCGGTGGCGCTCGGTGAGGTGATTCGTGCCGCCGGAGTCGGCGAGGTGGTCGAATCGCGCTGCCCGGCGTACCGGGTCGGTGACATCGTCACCACGCTCACCGGATTTCAGGAATACGCCATCATCCGCGACGACGTCTTCAGCACGCCGATCCCCGGCGAGTCCGATCAGGCCGCCATCATGTCAGTCTACGGATCCGGTGGCGCCACAGCGTATTTCGGGATGATGGAGGTCGGCCGCCCGAAGCCGGGGGAGACCGTTGTCGTGTCCGCCGCCGCCGGGGCGACGGGATCTATCGCCGGCCAGATCGCCAAGATCGCCGGCGCCCGCGTGGTGGGCATCGCCGGCGGCCCGGAGAAGTGCCGGGTGGTGGTAGAGGACTTCGGGTTCGACGCGTGTATCGACTACAAGAACGAGAACGTCGCTGCGGCGCTCAAAGCGCACTGCCCCAAGGGTGTTGACGTCTACTACGACAACGTCGGCGGCGACATCCTCAACGCCGTGCTGGGTCGTCTGGCGCCCAAGGCGCGGGTGGTTCTGTGCGGCGTGATCTCCAGTTATCTGACCGGCGAGCATCCGGGCCCGTCGAACTACGTGAATCTGCTCGCCAGGACCGCATCTATGCAGGGGTTCAACGCGTTGGAGATGTGGGACCGCTTCGACGAGGCGTTCGCCGATCTGCGCCGGTGGGGGCAGGAGGGCAAGCTGGTGCACCGCGAGACGGTGCTGACCGGTCTCGAATCCTGCGTCGACGCGCTCAACGGGCTCTTCACCGGGGCCAACATCGGCAAGATGCTGGTGAAGATCAGCGAGCCGACCCCGCGTTGAGGATGCGCATCGGAATCGTCGGCGCAGGAAATTGCTTGTGTGTCACTGCACGGTGATCATGACCGGCGCATGATCGGACGGCGAGCCGATGCGACCCTTGCCCGTCTTGCGCTCGTCGCGCGCGATCTCGGCGTGCACCACCCGGTCGGCCAGAGCCGGGGACGCCAGGATGAAGTCGATCCGCATGCCCTCCCGCCGCGGGAACCGCAACTGGGTGTAGTCCCAGTAGGTGAACTCCCCGGCGGTGAACGGCCGCACCACCTCGGGGTAGGACGCCTCGATGGCGGCGAAGGCCTCCCGCTCCGGCGCGGTGACATGCGTGCTGTTGGCGAACACGGCCATGTCCCACACATCCTCGTACATACAGGCTCCACACCCGAACGCCGCCGCAGGTGGCGCCGAGTGCGCGCGCCTCGTCCGCCGGGCCCTGCTTGCCGCCGCTCCAGGCGGGCTGACCGTCGAATCCGATCGCCACGTCGTCCAACCCGACCCGGGAAGCGATCGCTACCCCGTTCCACTGGTCGTATCCGCAGTGCGCCACCTCATACCCCGCGGCCAGAAATGTCATGAGCGGGAACTTGTCGTCGGTGCACTTGGTCTCCTGCATCGCCAGGACATCGACTCCCGTGCGGGTCATCCAATCGACTACCCGATCCGCGCGGGTGCGAATGGAATTCACGTTCCAGGTGGCGACACGCAACGCCTCAGTCATGCCCCGAGGCTAACGCCGAGGACGCGACGGGCGTCGAGGTAGCCGGCGTGATGGTGCAATCCGTAACCCAGCGATGCGTACAGCGTGATGGCCGCTTCGTTGTCGGTGAGCACCTGCACGTAGCCGCGCTGCGCACCCCGACTCACACCCCAGGACGCCAATGCCGCACAGATCGCCCGGCCGTGACCGCGCCTGCGGTGCGCCTCGGACACCGTCACCGCTGAGATGCCGAGCCAGTGCGTTCCGTCCGGCGCAGTGGTCAGAGCGCCCCGGCCGATCGCAATGCCGCCGACGCGGGCGAACACCACCTCGCCATCGACGACCGCGGTCAACTCGGCGATCGGCACCGCGCGCCGGTAGCACCCCAGCCACTCGGCGTCGGGTGTCTCGGACAACAGTGCGCCCGAACCCGTCGGGGTGGCGTCGGCGTCGGCGTCCGCGTCGAGGAGATCGCGGACCATGACGCGGGTGCGCTTGATGCCTGCGGCGCGCACCGCGAGCAGCCGGTCCGGCAGTGCCAGCCACGGCACCAGGTTGCGCTGCAGATACCAGTCCACGATCGCCGGTACGGCGTCTAATGACGATGAGAAGTCCAGCGGCACAGCCGAATTCCCACGACTCGTCGTACCATCACCGGCCCGCAGCAGCCATCCGCGGTGCCAGTGTGCCTCGATGCCTGGCCAGCCCAGCGCTGCGGCATGCTCGAGCGCGCGAATCTCCGAGGTGCGCACCGGCGCGAAACTGAGTTCGCGGACCGCGATGATGTCCTCGGCCGCGATCACCACCGCTCCCCGGGTGGCGCGGACCTCCACGCGCGGTGGCCGGACTGCCAGTACACCGATGACGTCGGTCTGCTCACCGTCGTGATCCCGGTAGCGGATGCTGACCCGGCTGCCGATCGGCGGGAAGTCCGGCCCCGGGTTGGGGGCACCGGAGTTCACTCGTGCCCGAACGGGTCCGGCACGTCGCCGGGCATCCAGGACAGCCCAGGCACACCCCAGCCGTGGGACTTGGCCGCCCGCTTGGCCGCCCGGGCATGCCGGCCGATCAGCCGGTCGACATAGAGGTGGCCGTCGAGGTGGCCGGTCTCATGCTGCAGCATCCGCGCGAACAGTCCGGTGCCCTCCGCCGTCACCGGGTTTCCCTCGCCGTCGACGCCGGTGACCTTCGCCCACTGCGCGCGACCGCACGGGAACGACTCGCCCGGTACCGACAGGCAGCCCTCGTCGTCGGTTTCCGGGTCGGGCATGGTCTCGGGGATCTCCGAGGTCTCCAGGACCGGGTTGACGATCACCCCCCGGCGGTGCGCCGCCATGCCGCGCTCATCGGCGCAGTCGTACACGAAGACCCGTAAGCCGACGCCGATCTGGTTGGCG
>JAIOQK010000424.1 GCA_021413425.1 Mycobacterium sp. | reverse complement strand
CTGTTCAGATCTGCTTCCCAGATGCACATCTGCTCAAAGATCGGCCGCGCCTCTTCCCGCAGTGCGGGCCATGCCGCCGGACTGTTGACGCCCCGGTCGAAGTCCAGACGATCCACGCCCTCGAGCTGGTCGCAGACCGCGGCGAACGACGGGCACTCGGCGAATCTGCCGAGGTCGAACGCCAGCACGGCGTCGATCAGTGCGTTGGGATCGTTCGGGCCGGCCGGAACCATGTTCCGCACCTTGCTGGCCCGGGTGTGCGGCTGGAAGTGGCGCGCCTCGAACCACATCCGACTACCTTCGCCCTCCAGGATGATGAAATCGATTGGATTGACGCCGTCACCACCCATGAACCCACCGGCACCACCGACGACGTAGAGCTTGTAGAAACCAGCCATAGTGAAACCCCCTGATTTTGCTTGATACTTCAAGTCTAATGACGGGCTCTGACATTCCCTGGCTGTCGAGCGGCGTCGCTGCGCCCGTGGATTTATCGACTGGCGCCCATTACAACTCGAGCACCTTGCGCAACCCACGGTCGACCTCGTGCATCAGACGCGGCTGCAGTGCACCCACGGGATCGGTGAGGTCGCTCTTGTTCAGGGTCACCAGCGCGGTGACGTTGACAACTGAATCGCGGGGGAGACCGGTGGCCGCCGCGGGCAGGAACGCGTTTCCCGGCATCGCCGCGAGCGCGGTGTTGGAGGTGATGACCGCGGCGATCACCGTGGCCAGCCGGCTGGAGTTGTAAGGATCGGACTGCACGACCAGCACCGGGCGGCGTTTGGCTGGACGGCTTCCGGATGCACCTCCCAGATCAGCCCAGAAGATCCCGCCGCGGCTGATCACCAGTCGTCGTCTGCGCCGGTGAGTACTCGCCGACCGACCTCGACCGCGGCCTCCTGCGTGTCGTCGGGCGCGCCGAGAACCTCGAGTGCCCGGTCGATCTGACTGCTCAGCGACTCGGCGTCGAGCTCATCCAGATAACGCTGCGCCGCGCGGGCGAAGAACTCCGACCTGCTCATGCCGAGTGCTGCGGCCCGTCGTGACACTCGGTCGAAGGTCTCGTCCGGCAGGGATATCGCGGTCTTCATCCCGTCAGTATAACCCGGTATAACCACTGTCGATCCTCATCCTGCCAGCGGGCTACGCAGACCCAGTACCGCCTGCCGGCGCCGGCCGTGAGCCCAGCCGCGATCCCACGGCCAGCGCCGTGCGTCGTCGGTCCACACGAGTTGATGGGCGCGCACCTCGCGGCCATACAGACCGATCGCGAACTTCAGATGCACGTCGGGGTGTTCCACCTCGACCACCTCGAGAAAGAACTCACTCTGGAAGTCGATGTGCATCGCCGGGTAGACCGCGGTGCCGCAGTCCACGACGTCGTGGGCCATCGAGTTGAGTAGGCGCGCCGAGGTCTGCGGATTCAACCCGGTGACCAAGAGCTCCGGTAGACCCTTCTCATGCAGACCGATGGTGTAGGCGAACGGTCGTCGCTCGCTTTCGACGAACTGGATTGCCCACCGGCGTTTGCGGACAATTGTCCGCAGTACGTCCAGGTAGTCCTCGGTGGTGGCCCCGGGATGGTCACATTGCCAGCACATGGTCGCGCCTTTCGTTCCTGTATGTGACTAAGTCTGAACCTGACCTCCGACAAAATCCTTGACCCGATCGGCGTCGGATTCGTTCTCTCTCGACCACGGCGCGGCCGGGAGGATGATGCTCGGCGGTCAGCAGAATCCTGATCTGAACTAACTGGAGTTCTCGAAAAGTGATATCGCCGGTGATATCAGTTTCCGGACCGGTGCATCGGTCCAGCAGGGGCAGGTCGGCAATTGCGCATTTCATGCACCTCCGGACCCGCGTCCGCGTCGCCGAGGTGAACGGAATAGAACTCGACGAGACGTCGCTGCGTGCGGGTAGATAACGGTGTGCGCCCTACGACCATTCCGCGAGCACGCGCATCTTGCCGGCCTTCACCGCTGCGTCCCGCCGCAGCTTCTTGAGCTGCGGGGCGAATGCGTTGTGTTCGTTGTCCTGAATGTTCAGCGGCAGATCCAGCGCGTCGAGAAGCTTGGCTTCGAGGTACCACGGCTCGGGATGCAGGACCCAGGACACCGACGCGTTCTCGGCCATCCATTGAGTCAGGACGGCTTCGCCGCCGGCGAAGGTCTGTCGCTTGCCCGAACCGATCCGGCGCAGTGCGAAGCCCAGTTGATCACCGAGCAGGACACCGAGCGACTTGCGCAGCGTGGAGCCGTCCGCGCTCGCATTGCCTGCGCCGAAGTGATAGCGGATGCGCTTGCGCAGGTCCGCAGCGACCTGCGGCTTGCCGTCTGCCCGCGGCGGGCCGGGGCTGACTCCGACGTAGAGCAGTGTCAATCCGTCCCGTTGTTCGCAGCCGGAGACATCGATCTCGCCTGGGATATCGCGGAACCACCAGCCGTGTGCCCCCGCTTCGCCGGGCACAGGAGACGGCTCGGCGAAGATCTCATCGCGCGTATACCGCTGAGCTGCAGAAAAATTTGCGATGGCGTTTGCGCTCCGCTTCGCAGATATCGACTCAGCCATGCAGTCCAGCGTAATCGCGGCTGGATGCAGCCGCCTCGGCACGGCCACTGCCGACGCCCGATTGAGCGGCGCACCGGGGCTGAGGTGTGCCGTCACGGTCCTGCCCACGTGATCTGGGTCCAAGCCCAGCGCCACCGCACGGCTGTAGCCTCAGCCCCATGAATGCCGGCGAGCAGGTCATCGACTTCCTCTACACCGAGCAGCTGCAGGTCGACGATCAGTGGGCGGTGCGCACCCCGACGGGGTTCACCTGGTGGGCCGGCCACAACGCGCAGACCATCGAGATCGTCGGCGAGGAGACCGCCCCCGACGGGATGGTGGGTTACGTGATCAGCGTGCGCACCGAGATGGTGGCCGATCTGGAGCTGACCGACGCCGCGCTGGCCGACCTCAACTCCGGGCCGATGGCGGGTGCGTCGATGGCCGGGCCGGTCTATGACCCGCAGACCGGGACGGTGAGCCTGTGTTCCCTGGTCTGCGTGCACGAGGACATCGCGTCGTGGATGGGGGTGCTGCTGGGTGCGGCAGCGGTGATGCAACTCGCCGAGGCTCCGATCTTCGGTGAGGACTTCGACGACCGCCACGACGGCTGCTTCGCGATCAGCGGGCACCCCGAACTCGGTGTGCGTCTGGATCCCGACGAGATGATCCACGCTGCGACGCAGGTGTTTCCGGTCGCGGGCGCGCAGCCGCTGAACGTCACGGAGTCCGATTTCGCTGATGTGGTGCACCGGCACATGATGGAACCGCCGTCGGTGGGTGCGAGCGCCGGTGGGTTGGGCCTGGCTGTCGAGTTCCCCTACGGGACAGCATCTTCGCTGTGCCAGCTCATCGGCGATCAGCCGCACCCGCTCTACGGCAACGGATTGCTGATCGTGCAGCGCTTCCCCTATAAGGCGGCGTCGCAGTCTGTGGGTATCCGGATGGCGCTGGAGTTCAACCGCGACGACCTGACGTCCACCCCGGCCGGTTACGGATTCGGCAGCTACTCCTACCGCGATGAGTCGATCTGCTTCACCGGTTTCCTGCCCAACCTGCTGCTGCGCGACGAACTGCTGCCCAGCCTGTACTACTCGTGCGCCACCCGGGCGCTGTCGATGTCGGTTCGACTTCTCGGTGAGGGCTGGACCGAGGAGTCGTTCACCCTCGACCACGGCGCGGCCGGCCGGATGATGCTCGGCGGCCAGCAGAACCCTGATCTGAACTGAATGTCACCGTGAAATGAACTCGACGCGAGGGCAGGCTCACCCCAACTTCGGTGTATCGCCGCTCGGGTTCCATGTGGGCTACGACAGGAACCGTTGCCTGGGGGCGGTGGTGTACCTCGTCAGCGGATCCCCGGTGCAGCTGTCGTCATTCCCAATGCACCGGCAGCCTTGGCCAGCCGGCTGTCGTGGGTGACGAACGCCTCCAGACTTGCCACAGAGGCCGCCACGGTTGCTGTCGCCAGATAGATCGCGTCGAGTGTTCGCAGGCCCGGATCCTGGAAGGCCGCCGCTGTGCTTCGGACGACGTCGTCGATCTCGAACCGGTCCAGCCGGGCCAGTACGGCCGGCACGGAGGCCAGGCTCGCGGGTTGTCCCGCTCTTACGGAAACGTAGTACGCGTCTCGGGCTGGGGCTTCGGAAGTGCCGCGCTGATGAGGGCAGGGCACCCACCGGTCGGGCCTTCCTACCCGCAGAGCCCGGCCACCACGAAGTCCAGGAGGGATTCCAGAGCGTCGGTGCGCGTGGAGCCGGGCGGAAGTTTCGCCGCTCCATCCAGACACAGGCGGGCGAAGCCATGCACGGTGACCCAGGTGTTGAGTTCGGCCCCGGGTCGACGCGCTGCGGGGAGGACGCCGCTGCTCACCAGGTCGTCGAGGATGCTGCCGAGCAGGGCGTAGGGGCCGGCCTCGTCCTCGGCCGGGTCCCCAGGCGCCAGGCTGATGGCGCCGCTCCGGCCGAACATCACCTCGAAGAGCTCGGGATGGGCCAGGGCGAACTGCACGTACGCCCGACCGGTCGCCTTGAACCGAGCGACCGACTTTTCGGCAGGGCCCGTGCCGGTTCGGGTGGCACCCATGGTGCGCCGCATCCGCCGGGCCAGCTTCTCGAACCCGTGCGCAGCGACGGCGCTCAACAGGTCGGACTTGTCATGGAAGTGCCGGTAGGCGGCGTTGGCCGAGACTCCGACCTCGCGGGCGGTGGCGCGCAGACTGAACTCGCCGAGTCCGTCGTCCTCGATGAGACGCACGGCCGTGAGGACCAACGCGTTGCGCAGATCCCCGTGGTGGTAGGCGTTCTTCGGCACCGTCACACCCTTCATGTTGACAGTGTGAACACCATGAGTAAAGTTCACGTTGTCAACATGGCGTCATAGAACGTATCTTCCCCACCCCAGGAGTGCCCATGAACCTCGAGAACCAGACCGCGCTGATCACCGGATCCAGCGGCGGCATCGGCGAGGATTTCGCCGTTGCATTCGCCAAGCGCGGGACCAACCTGGTCCTAGTCGCCCGGCGGGAGGACAAGCTGGCCCAGTTGCGCACCAGACTGCTGGAGGCGAACCCGGGACTGACCATCGACATCATCACCGCTGATCTGTCGGTGCCGGGTTCGGCGGCCGAATTGGCCGCCAAGGTCGGCGCCCTCGGCCGCACGATCGACATCCTCATCAACAATGCCGGCGTCGGCCTGCACGGCGACTTCGTCACGCAGGGCGTTGCGGAGAACTCCGCACAGATCCAGTTGAACTGCACGACGCTGGTCGAGCTCACCGGGTGGTTCCTGCCCGCCATGACGAAGGCCGGGCGCGGACTGGTCATCAATGTCGCCTCGACCGCGGCCTTTCAGCCCACGCCGAGTATGGCCGTCTACGGCGCCACCAAGGCATTCGTGCTGTCGTTCACCGAGGCGCTGTGGCAGGAGACGAAGTCCACCGGAGTGCGGGTGTTCGCGCTGTGCCCGGGCGCCACCGAGACGGAGTTCTTCGCGCGTACCGGCGAGGAGTTCCTGACCAGCGGCCGGCAGACCTCTGCGCAGGTCGTCGACACCGCGATGGCCACCATCGACAAGTCGACGCCGACGGTCGTGTCGGGACTGAAGAATTCGGTGCTGGCGAGTGCCTATCGGTACACGCCGAGAAAGATGATGCTCACGGTGTCAGAGCGAATCATGAAAGCGAACTAGTCGCTTCACTCGGCCGTTCGATCACGACGCGGCAGGCACCAGCGTGGCCACGTCGGGGTGCAGTGCGACAAGGCCGCGGTCAAAGGTGGCGAGGGTGCCCCCGTTGGCCCGCGCCAACTGGGCGAGGTAGGCATCGGTCACCTGGCGGTGTCCGATAACCCCTCGGAGTGTGAAATCGGTGAAAGGGACACTGTCGGGCCAGAATTCATGTCGTGAGTTGCGGGTCAGGGCCGTGACAACCGCGTGGGCGTCCTCGGCGCTCTGCCCCCCTCTGATGAGGAGTCGCACGAGGCTCCCCTGGGTGATCGGGCAGGTGGCGAACGAGTCGTCCACACCGGCGAACCAGGTTTCCGCCGCGCCATGGTGAACGTGGTCGGACACAATCAGGGACACCAGCACGTTGGCGTCCAAGAGCGTTGTCACTCTTCGTCGTCCACGGCGCGGACGTCGTCGGTGGTGACCACGGTGCCGAGGGTGACGACCGGCAGGCCGGTTCTCGGGCTGGGCGACACCGCTGCCGGGATGGCCGGGTTCAGCCCGCGCTGCATCAGATCGGCCACCGTATCGCTGAAGGTGCGGCGGGTATCGCGGGCGATGGCACGCACTTGACGATGCAACTCATCGGGTAGATCCACCGTCGTTCGCATAAAAGCATCATAACATCAACGCATCATGATGCAATGAGCCGAGTCGGCAGGTGGACGGCCCGGCGAGCGCTCGATCTACCCGCCCGCCTCGATCGCGGCCACCACTGCGGCCGCCTGCGCCCCGCACACCGGCTGAAGTGTGACCGGGCCCGCAGTCACCATCTCGTCGATGCGACCTCGAAGGTCACCGGAGGCGACATGGCTCTGCAGATTGGTGCCGGGGCAGGAGGTCGCCGACGCAAGTTGGCGGTGGCCGGCCAGTGTGCTGGATGTGATGCCGAACTCCTGAGTGGCCCAGGCGAAGGCGAGTGCGGCCCCGTTGAGTTGTGCCTCGCTGATCGGTTCCACGTTGAAGTCGCCTTCGCAGACCACCAGGAAGTGGCCGGTGGTGTCGTAGTTGGTGGCGGTATCGCCGGCGATCGCGGTCCGGCGTAGTTCGAAGATGTTCCCGTCGCGGTCGACGCCCACGTGATAGGCGATGTCCACCCACCCCCTGCCGACCTGGTGGTAGCGCTGATGCTGTCGAAGCCGCGAGGTGATGTTGCTGTTGTCGCCGAGGGCGACTTCGGTGTGGTGAATCGTCATCCGGGTGATGGTGTGCGGCCGCCCACCCGGCAGCGGCGGACGCGCACCCCAGGAATCGCGGCACAGCAGGGCGGCCGACGCCGGCGGGGGAGTCGCGCGGGCTTGTCCGCCTGCGCCGACGACGCCCGCCACCCCGGCAGCACCCGCGAGGTGCAGAAGACGCCGGCGGCTGATGTGCGCGTCACCGGCCGTCACGGGTTGTTCTCTCGCTGGGTGATCGCCGCCTGCAACTGTTCGAGCCGCTGCTCGCGCGGGTCCTCGAGTTCGACGAGCAGTGGGGCGTTCTCGGTCGGCATGACGTCGAATCGTCCGTCGCGATAGATCTGCTTGAAGATCTCGTCCACGGTGTCGCGGTAGACGAGATCGACCGGGCGGATGCCGTCGGCTTCCATCTCCACCGGCCAGCGCTGTGATCCGGGCACGAACGCCAGGATGTCGAGGTGGTCGAGGGACTCACGCACCGCGGGCACCATCGAGGCCACGAACTCGTCGTCGATATCGGTGGTGTGACAGTCGGCGGTGAATTGCGAGTACGCAAGATAGTCCACCGGCGCCCGGTCGAAGATGACGTCGGCGTCGGAGGTGGCGTAGCGATGGACGCGGCTGATGTTGTAGTAGAGCTGAATTCCGTTGTGCAGGCGTGTGGAGGAGTCCCGGAAGAGGATCTCGTAGGGGCCGAAGAGCCCGAGCGCGCGGTAGGGCTCCTCCTCGCGGAGATACCCGTCGTGCGCGGCCACCCAGTCGTTGACGACGGTTGACTTGCCGAGCGAGTGGGAGCCCGAGACTGCGATCCGCACGGCGTGAAGACTACAACCCGAGCCACCCGGGCGATGGCCGCCCGGTTCCGATATCGCCGGTGAGATCACATTTCGAAGAGGTGCCTCGGTGCAGCAGAGGCCGGGTCGCGCTCTGAGGATCACCCCAGCACGGCGACCAGCATGGCGATCGCCAGTCCGGCCCGGGCGGTCCAGGCGAGGGTGCGGATCCAGTTCGTCGCGATCAGCCGATCAAGGATCGCCGGATCGAAGTCCGCGTTGAGCCGTTCGTGCAACGGCGCCGAGACGAACGCGGTGGTGCCGATCGCGATCGCCTCGACAGCGGCTCCCGCCCACGGCAACCACCAGAGCAGGCCGGCGGGCGGGGCGATGAGGAAGGCAAGCACACACACGCCCTCGATGAGCATCAGAGGCCCGACGACCCAGGAGATGCGGGTGCGGTGTGCGCTTTCGAAGCGGGCGAACTGCGAGTCGGACACGAACCGCATCAGCGGGTAGTGCACCACCTGAACCATCCAGATCACCCCGAACATCCCCACCGAGCCGACCACCTGTGCGACGGCGGCGATCTCGGCGATACGGGGGTTCACATCTCGACCTCGGCCACCACGGCGAAGTGATCGCTGGGCCACACGCCGTCGACCGCCTCGGTGCCGGCCAGGGAACATGCGTGCACGTGGCCGGTGCCGGGCCGGCGCGGTGTGGACACCATCACGTAGTCGAGTCGGCGATGCGGATGAATGGCCAGGCGCGGCACCAGCGGGTTGCGGGCCGACCAGGTGTGGCCCGGATCGGTGTTGCCCGCCGCGGTCCAGGCGTCGACGAGGGTGAAACCGGGAACCGAACCGGCGGACAGGCCGGTGGCGCGCCGGTACTCGTCGGACTCCGGCACGCAGTTGAGGTCCCCGGCGAGGATCGCGGGCAGCGACTCCCGTCGCTCGGTCTCACCCCCGAGCACCTCGGCGAGATGGTTCACCAAAGCCGTCAGCTGGGTGCTGCGGCGGGTGGACTGTTCGAGCCCGTGCTCGAGGTGGGTGCCGGCCGCGATGAATGGACCACCCTCGTCGGTGGGCCGCTGCACCCGGGTCACCAGTACGTGGCGCCAGGTCGGCTCGCCCTGCTCGTCGGGCAGCGGGCAGAGTCGCTCGATGGTGAGCGGCCACCGGGACAGCACCGCGTTGACCACCCAGTAGGGGGCCTGGGGGTAGCGGTCGAACCAGGCGAGGTCTGCGGCGGTGACGGAGTACAGACCCAGCTCCTCGCCGAGGCGGGCGGCCTGGGTGGTGCCGTCGGGTTCGACCCAGGATTCCTGAAGGGTGAGCACATCCGGGGCGGTCCGCTCGATCCATGACCGCAACGCGGCGTGCCGGTCGGCCCACTCGCCGTGCCGGCCCTGGACGTTCCACGTCATGATCCTCATCGGCACATCCTGAACTATTAGCGATCTGTCAGTGTCCGCTCCTACCCTCACCAGTAAGAGAGTTCTTGGGGGGAACCAATGGGGCGGAGTTTTCGACCGATCAGCGCACTCGTCGTCACGATGGCAGCGGCGAGCGTCGTGATGGCGCCGAGTGCCCGCGCCGATGACGGCTGGGTGGCGGTGGCCAACTCGCCCAATCATGAGCAGCAGGACTGGGCCTTCGGACCCGACCAGGCCACCGCCGAGGCCAACGCCCTGGCGCAATGCACGGTGCTTCAGCGGGCCGACGATTGTCGAATCCTGGCCGTCAGCACCGACTGTGTCGCCACGGCCTGGGATGTCGCGGAGCCGCTCAACCGGATCTATGCGGGCTCCGGAGGTGGGCCCGAAGCCGCCGTGCGCGGGGCGATCGCTGCAGCAGGGCCGTATGCCAACGACGTGCAGGTGCGCTGCACGTGGTGGCCGCGCGGACAGCCGACAGCACCGGCGCCCGGGGTGTCGCTGACTGCCCGCCTGACGAGATGAGGCGGACTATCCGCCGGCGTCAATCACCAGAGGGTCGGCGGGCTCTCCTAGGAACCGAGCGGCATGAACGAGGCGAGTGCGGCCTCCGCGGCCGCGAGGTCATCGTTGCCATCGGGTAGGACCGCGGCCCAGACCTCTGCGACCGACTGGGGGCCCAGGGCAATCACCGCGGACAGGAACTTAACCGGGTTGCCGTCCTTGTCCTTGCCCGTGCCGGTGAGTTCCATGGCTGGTTGGCCCTGCACGACCGTGTCCGTGGGATCGTCGAGTTTGACGTCGGTGTAGTTCTCCTTGAGGAACTCGAAGGTCGATTCGACGATCGAGCCGGCCTCAACTTCGGCCTCGGCCTGGGTGGCGTAGTTCTGCGCGCGGAATTGGAGGACCGATCCGCTGGGGCTCTCCAGCGTGCCGAAGTCGCCGACCTGTCCGACCCCGGTCACCAGCCAACCGGGCGGGGCATCAACGGAGAACATCGGGTTCGCCTCGTCCGGATAGATCAGAGTCGTCACGTCGCCGGACGCCGCGACCGCACTGCTGGCCGCCGTCTCGGCTGAACTGATGACCGAGGACGCGCTTGCCGCACTCGACGCGACGGCCTTGTCGGCCTCCTTGGTCTGCGAGCAGCCAACCGCGAAGGTGGCGGCGATCGCGAGGCCACCGGCCGCGGCGGTGGCACGAAGCATCATGGTGTTCATCAGACGACCGTAGCGGAAAGCATGGGTGGGCACGTCTCGTATCAGGAGGTGAGCACGACCAGGTATTGCCCGCCGCCCTCTTGGATCCGCGATTCGACGTGCAGGCCGGGAGCCAGCCGGCTCAGGCGATCCACCAACCACTCGGCGGCTGCTTTCGCATCGGCTTCGGTGGGGCAGCGGCCCATCGCCTCGCGGCCACGCTTGCGGGCCAACCGCTCGGCACTGGTCACGATCGAGGCGGGGTCGGAAACGAACAGCGTCTTGGGCCACTCGACCACCGGGGCGACGGCGCCCTTCTTGGTGTTGCATCCCCGGTGCGCGAGCCGCTCGCTGCCGAAGAGCGAGTCGGGTCCCTTGGCTTTGGCCCTGCTCTTGGTGGTCATGCTGTCGATGCTCGGGCCGCGGTCGTCGTTGACCGACATGTCCGGGTCGACCGGCTCGTCGCACAGCCAGCACCGCCAGCCGTCGGTGGTCCCCACGTCCTCGAGCCGAGTCATCGTCCTCAAGGTACCGGTCACGCGTGATCGGCCGATGGCGGAGGATGAGTCGCCATGAGCCCGATCGCCGAGTTCGACTACGTGATCGTCGGCGCCGGCAG
>JAIOQK010000447.1 GCA_021413425.1 Mycobacterium sp. | reverse complement strand
GACCCGGCGTCGAAAGAGGTTAGGCACAGATGAGCGGGCCCACTCCGCCGGACCACGAGCCGTCGGACCATCCGGGCGCCCGGGAACTCGAGGAGTACCGCGGCGATCGGGATGAGCTGACCGACACCGGCTTCTCCCGTGCCTACTCCGCCCCGGAATCCGAGCAGTACAACTCGGCGCCATACCTGCCGGCCGACCTGGAACTCTATGACTACGACAGCTACCAGACGACCGCCGACGGGCCCGTCGACCTGCCGCCGCCGAGGTGGCCGTGGGTGGTCGGCGTCACCGCCATCGTGGCCGCTATCGCGCTGGTCGCGTCGGTGTCGCTGCTGGTGACCCGCACCGACACCGCGAATTTGGCGACTCCGACGACGACCACGGCAGCGCCGCCGGTACAGGATGAGATCACCACGACGGTCCCGCCTCCGCCGCCTCCGCCGCCGCCCACCGAGGAGCCGCCGCCCCCGCCGCCGCCGGAGACGGTGACCGTCATACCGGAGCCGCCGCCGCCCCCGGCACCGGTGGAGCCGCCGCCCCCGCCGCCGCCGCCGACCACGACCACGCCGGCGGGCCCGCGCCAGGTGACCTATACCGTCACCGGCACGAAGGCCCCGGGGGACATCATCTCGGTGACCTACGTCGACGCCTCCGGCCGTCGGCGCACCCAGCGCAACGTCTATATCCCGTGGACCTTGACGGTCACCCCGATCTCCCAGTCCGACGTCGGCTCGGTACAGGCATCCAGCCTGTTCCTGGTCAGTAGACTGAATTGCTCCATCACCACCAGCGACGGGACCGTCCTCTCGTCGAACCAGAACAACGCCGCACAGACAAGTTGCTGATGACCTCTTCCATGACCTCCCGCCCGGCCGGGCATCGCGGCGTAGCAGACGGCTCGCGGCCGCCGGAGACCGTTGACCGCTTGATGGTGGGCGTCTGCGGTGCCATCTGGCTGGTCTGGCTGGTGGTCTTCGTGGTCGCCACCGTCGCGTGTGTCAACCTCGGCCGTGGTGGCGGTGGCGGTGGTGGTGGCGGTGGCGGCGAGAACTCGCCGTGGCTGCTCTACACCATCATCGCCGTGTCCGGACTGACCATCCTGGGTGCCATCCCGCTGCTGCTGCGGGCCCGCCGGGATGCTTTGACCGATCGTTGGACGACCGACCGTTCGACGACGGAACCGGTGTCGCCGGCCGAGGAGGCGGGAGTGCTGCCCGTGCGTCCGGCACCGGCCGCCGAAGCGCCCACCGAGAAGATCCGGATCTTCGGCACTGCTGTCGATCCCGCAGGCGGGCAACCGAACCTTCGTCAACGCCAGCGTGTTTCGCCGTGGACCGATGCGCTTGAGCGTCAGTGGCTGCGCGGAACGGTGTCCATTCTGAGTGCCATCGGACTGGGATGGACCGCCTCAGCTGTCGCAACCTATCTTCTCGCGGTGGGCAGCGAATCAGCCGCGGTCGTCGCACTTGTTGCGGCCGGCATCGCCACCGCTGCGATCCCGGCCATCCTCGTGATGTTCAGCCGCCGGCTCAATTCAGCGGACTGACTCAGACAAACGACAGGGGCCCCAGCCATGCGGCTGGGGCCCCTGTCGTTGCCGAACTAGTGGTGCTGGCCGTTCCCGGAGCCTTGGCCGGCTCCGATCCGGGCACCGTTGGAAGAGCCGTTGCCGTTTCCAGACCCGTTGCCGTTTCCAGACCCGTTGCCGTTACCGGCATGGCCGACCTCTTCGTCCTGGTACTCCTTGAGCGCGGTCAACGCGCGGTGCTCCGAGGCGTGCGCAGCCTCGGTGAGCGCGGCATCCTCGCTGGCCGGATCGGCCAACAGGAAGCCGCCGTGGCCCGGACGTCCGCCGGAACCCAGCTTGTTCATCCGCTTGGGCAGGGCCGCGCCCTGGTATTCCAGCGGAATCGGGTGGCCGTGGTCGTCGACCGGGCCGAGCGGCTGGTGCAGTTCGATGTAGGCACCGTGCGGCAGTCGCTTGATGATGCCGGTCTCGATGCCGTGCTCGAGCACGGCGCGGTCGCTGCGCTGCAGCGCGACTGCCCACCGGTAGGTGATGAAGAACACGAGCGGCGGGAGCACGAGCATCCCGATCCGGCCGATCCAGGTGGTCGCATTCAGCGAGATGTGGAACTGGTAGGCGATGATGTCGTTCATCGCGCTGTAGGTCAGTACGACGTAGAACGCGATCGCCATGGCGCCGATGCCGGTGCGCACCGGCACATCCCGTGGGCGCTGCAACAGGTTGTGGTGCGCGTCATCGCCGGTCACCCGCTTCTCGATCCACGGGTACACCAGCAGCAGCAGGAAGATCACGCCCATGATGAGGGCCACGGCGACGGCGGCCGGAATGGTGTAGTGGCCGATGTAGATCTCCCAGGCCGGCCACAACCGGATCAGGCCGTCGGTCCACATCAGATAGAAGTCCGGCTGCGAACCCGCCGAAACCTGCGACGGCTTGTATGGGCCGAGCTGCCACACGGGGTTGATCTGCATCAGCCCGCCCATCAGCCCGAGGATGCCGACGACCATCGCGAAGAACCCGCCGGATTTGATCGCGAAGACCGGCATGACGCGCACGCCGACGACGTTCTTCTCGGTGGCGCCCGGCCCGGTGAACTGCGTGTGCTTCTGGAACCACACCATAGCGAGGTGAATCCCGATGAGCGCCAGCATGATTCCCGGGAAGATGAGGATGTGGATGGCGTA
>JAIOQK010000387.1 GCA_021413425.1 Mycobacterium sp. | reverse complement strand
GGCACTCCTGTGGAGAGCACCCAGGTAAGCACCAGCCGCAGCACCACACCGGGTCTGCGGAAGTTCTCCGGGAGCCCGGAGCGCAGCGCGGCGACTGCAACGGGGCGCAGCACCCGTTCAGCCTGGAGGTATCCGATGATGGCGGCGGCGATGGCACCGAGCAGAATTGCCACCGCCAAAATCGGCACCGCGCCCCGGGCCACCGACCAGCTGGCGGCGATGAACACCACCGCACCAACTAGCCAGATGACGATGCTGATCACGAAGCGGTAATCCGGCATCCGCAGGGCACGCAGGCGGGCCTGTTCGGTGTCCGCAGGATTATCCTCGACCAGCAATGCGTCGCGGCGCTGCCAGCGGAACACCGGCGCCATCAGCTTCAGACTGATCACAGCACCCACGGCGAACGCGGTGACCGAATATCCGATGAAGAAAGCCAGGTTCGCCGTCGGCAGGTCCTGCAGTTTGAGGCGATCCGCCGGCGGTAGGCCGAATCGCAGGAATCCCAGCACCAGCAGCCCGCCAATGATGTCGGCTTGCAGCATTCCCAGCGCGAATACCGGCCACGGGGTGCGTGCCACCCAGCGGACGAAGTCTCGTATCCGCCCGCGCTTGACCGGCGCGCTGCTCACCTGCCCACCGTAGCGTTTCCGCGCGGTCGAACCGACCCGTGCGCGATGCCTGCGAACTGCTGTGTCAGGACCGGGAAGTAGGGTCATCACACGATGTCCAGGGTTTTCGGGAGGCTGGTCGGTCAAACCGCGGTGGAGGCGGAGTTGCTGGCAGCGGCGGCCGCCGCACGCCGTGATCCTTCTCACGCGGTATCCGCGGGCGCGCCGGCCGGGTCGATGACGCACGCCTGGCTGATCACCGGTCCGCCCGGGTCCGGTCGGTCGGTGGCCGCCCTCTGTTTCGCCGCCGCCCTGCAGTGCACCTCAGAGGATGAACCGGGCTGCGGCACGTGCCGGGCGTGTACGACGACGATGGCCGGTACCCACGCCGACGTCCGGCGCGTCGTTCCCGAGGGGTTGTCGATCGGCGTCGGCGAGATGCGCGCCATCGTCGCCACCGCCTCGCGGCGGCCCAGCACAGGCCATTGGCAGGTCGTCGTGATCGAAGACGCCGACCGGCTGACCGAGGGCGCGGCCAACGCGCTGCTGAAGGTGGTGGAGGAGCCCCCGCCGGCGACGGTGTTCCTGCTGTGCGCGCCGTCGATGGATCCCGAGGACATCTCGATCACCCTGCGGTCCCGTTGCCGACACGTGGCGCTGGTGACGCCCAACGCCGCCGCCATCGCCGGTGTTCTGACAGACACCGATGGGATCAGCGCCGACGACGCGCGGTGGGCCGCCGCTGTCAGCGGTGGTCACGTCGGCAGGGCCCGCCGGCTCGCGACGGATCCGGAGGCGCGTGATCGCCGCGCCCGCGCCCTCGGCCTCCCGCGGGACGCCGCGACACCCAAGCGCGCCTATGCGGCGGGCGAGGAATTGGTGGCCGCCGCCGAGCAGGAGGCGCGCGCCTTGACGCTGGGCCGCGACGAGGCGGAGTCCGAGGAGCTGCTGACCGCCCTCGGGGCCGGCGGCACCGGACGGGGTTCGGCAGGCGCTCTACGCGGTAGCGCCGGTGCCCTCAAGGACCTCGAGAAGAGACAGAAGTCGCGCCACACCCGCGCCTCCCGCGATGCGCTGGACCGCGCACTGATCGACCTCGCGACCTATTTCCGGGACGCGCTGATGGTGGCAGGGGGAGCCGAGGCGGTGACCGCCAACCATCCCGATATGGCTGACCGGGTGGCGGCCCTGGGCGGCCACGCCTCCCCCGAGCAACTGCTGCGTTGCATCGAGGCGGTGCTGGCCTGCCGTGAGGCGCTGGCGATGAATGTGAAACCCAGGTTCGCCGTGGATGCGCTGGTCGCCACCGTGGGCCGGCAGCTGGGTCGCGACGGGTAGACTTCTGCCTCGGCGCCCGGGCTGACTCGGGTGCACGCCGCCTTAGCTCAGTCGGCAGAGCGATTCACTCGTAATGAATAGGTCGGGGGTTCGACTCCCCCAGGCGGCTCCAGTTTTGTCCAGGTGAGGACCGGTCCCCGTCGATCCGGCGGAGCGTTCGGTCTCGCAGATTTGTCAGACCCCCCTGGGACGATCGCCGTATGCCCGAGACAACTCCGCCCCAGCCCTCACCGGACGCTATCGACCTCACCGACCTCACCGACCTCGCCGACCTGGCAGATCCGGTCGCGGTTGTCGTCGCCGTAGAGATGACCACCAGCTTCGTCCGGCTGTGTCTGTGCCAGACCGAGCCGATGGTCGCCCGGCTGGCGTGCAACGAGGCCACTCTGCGCAAGCCGGGCGGTCTTGAGCTGGAGAAGCGAACGCTGTCCAAGGAGCTCTACCGGCTCATCGACAGGACGGTGTTCCGGCAGTTGAGCGCCGCCGTGCCGTTGTCGCACGCGGAGTTCGCGCTCTCGCGTGTCGAGACGATGTTGCGTGAGCAGTTCGCCGAGATCGCTGGAACCGCCGCAAGCTACCTGCTCACCGACGACCGCGACACGGCGATCCAGATGGCGGCAGTGGCGATCACCATGGCGGCCCGTGAGGTGCGAGCCCAGGTGGCCGACGTCATCGCTGCGACCCGTCAGCGAGACGAGCCCGAGGACGAGGAGGCCTGACTCCCTAGCGCCCCGCCAGGTAACCCACCGGACCCGATGCCACGCACACCGTCAGTGCCGTCGTCGCGGCCCGCACGGTGATCGTGTCACCGGCCCCGGAGAGGCGCACGAAGGTCCGGTTGAGTCCCGGCCGGACCGGCACCCTGGTTTCCGGGCCGTCGGACAGTGACAGCGTCAGCGTGCCGTCGGTGTTGGCCAGATAGTTCACTTCGGCGGTCCACTCCGCCGGCAGCAGGGGCCCGTCCAGTGGTATCCGCACCGGCGAGTCGGGTTGTACGAAATACCCGCATTGTTGCTGCGGCCCGGGGGCCATCCTCCGCACCCACGTCACATCCGCGTCGACGACCCGGCCACTGCTGTCGAATATCCGCAACCGGTCGGTGTAGGCGGAGAACTCGGGACGCTCACGCACCAGGGCGAACATGTGGCTGGCCAGATTCTCCGGGCCGACGACACGTTGCAGAATCATCGGGTCGACTTCCTGGTCCAGCATCGCCGATGGTGACTGCGCCCGCGCCTGCGCGAGGCCGCGGACCGCGTTCTGCAGGTAGCTCTTCGTCGGATTGTTCTGCCAGCTGGTGAGAAACGTCGCGGTCGACAGCCCGCTGCTGGCCAGGAAAGCCAGTACCACGGTGAGGACGACCGCCTGGCGCGGCCGGGAGGCGTCCAGCCACTGCGACCCTGCCCGGTTCGCGGCGCACAGGCCCACGGCCGCCAGCAGCGCCAGCACCCAGACCAGATCAGCCAGGTAGCGCAGGGTCTGGGCCAACTCCAGGGCGGTGAACGCCGATGACCGCATCAGATAGATCGGTACCTGACAGGCGATCGCGTAACCCAGCGCAACCAGCCAGACCGCGCCGATGCGCCGCTTGCGCATCAGCGAGACCGCGACCACGGCCACCAGGGCGATCCAGCCGAGAACCATCGCTGTCAATGGCGCAACCGCCCACGGAGACGCCGGATCCCAGCGCTGCCACTGCCACGGACCACCGATGAGCCCCGGCACAATGGCGTGGGTCACCGAGCGCCGCAACAGATCCCACGTCATTGACAGGTCCAGGCTCCAGCGTTGCTGATCCACAACGACCAGATACAGCCCGACCCATCCCGCCGTGCACGCGAGCGCTGGAACCCACAGCGCGGCCCCGGCCCGCCATGCGGCCCGCAGTGCGTGACGCCCACCTGCCACGTGATGCAGCAGCACCACGATCGTGAACGCCACGAATGGGATCACCGCGGCCTTCTCGAAGAACAGCAGTCCACCCAGATACGCCAGAGTGCCGCTCACCGCGTATCGGCGATTGCCCGTTCGGGTCAGAAGAACTGCGTCACCACACACCCATGCCATGGCAGCCAGCATCGGAAGGTAGTTCAATCCTGCCGCCCACCAGGCGAACGATGGCACCGCCAAGGGGGTGAACAACGCGAAGGTCAACGGCACCAGCAGCACAGGCCGCCAACCGAGGATCACCTGCAGCGCGCGAAGGAGCGCAAGCGATGCGGCCGCCTGCAAGAGGACAAGACTCATCGCCGGCCAGGCCCAGACCAGGGGAGCCAGGTGAGTGATCACCCCACCGAGCAGGAAGGCCGCGGGCATCACATGACCGTCGTGGTCATTGAACAAGTACCCGGACGACAACAGTGGTTGGGTGCCGGCTCTGCCGACGAGAATCAGGTCGTCCCAGTAGAAGTAACCGCCGAAAGCCAGCACCGCGCGCACCGCCAGTTGCAGACCGATCAGGGCGATCGCCGCTGCTGCGACCGGCGGCAGACGCGGTGTGGCAACCGACACCTGAACGACTGTACGGGTGCGCCTGCAAGGCGGATCGGTATGGTTGGCGCGCATGCGGGCTTTGGTGACCGGCGCGGCCGGCTTCATCGGGTCGACGCTGGTTTACCGGCTGCTCGCCGACGGACACAGTGTTGTCGGCGTCGATGATCT
>JAIOQK010000114.1 GCA_021413425.1 Mycobacterium sp. | reverse complement strand
CCACACCGCGATCGCGCAAAAGACCAGCAGCGTGCCGGGCAGCAGTGGCACCAGGATGCCAACCAGGCCGATGGCGATAGCCACGGCGGTCAGGACCAACCCGCCGGTGCTCAAACCGGTTCCGGTTCGAGGACGGAGTCAACCAATTCCACCGGCTCGTCGATGTGCGCGTAGACCAAGCCCGACGGCCCACAGAGCTTGTGGGCAACAAGAGCTTTCACGCGCCTACAGCTTGAACGCGGCGGGCTCGGGTTTCGACAGGTCGTCGATCGTCGCCCACTGTGCGGCCACATCATCGACGGTGGGAACCTGATCGAAGGTGACACCTTTGTTCTGGAACAGCGCGGTGCGCTGAACCTTGCCGCCACCGACGATGAAGATCGACGCGCTGTCGGGCACCTCCTCGCTGCACAGAAAGCCGACGACCGGGGCGACGTACTCGGGGGTGAGCCTCTCGAGGATCTCCGGCGGCATGATGTCCTCGGTCATGCGGGTCGCCGCGATCGGCGCCACGGCATTGGCCTTGATGTTGTACTTGGCACCCTCCTGGGCGAGGGTGTTGATCAGGCCGACCAGTCCGAGTTTGGCGGCGCTGTAGTTGGCCTGCCCGAAGTTGCCGAACAGACCGCTGGTGGAAGTGGCCACCACGATGCGGCCGTAGGACTGCTCGCGGAAGTGCGGCCAGGCCGCGCGGATCACGTTGTAGCCGCCGTAGAGGTGGACCTTGAGCACCGAGTCCCAGGCCTCGTCGGTCATCTTGTGGAAGGTGCCGTCACGCAGGATGCCGGCGTTGCTGACGATGCCGTCGATCTTGCCGAACTCATCGACTGCGGTCTTGACGATGTTGGCTGCACCTGCGGCGTCGGCGACGGAGTCGTAATTGGCGACCGCGCGTCCCCCGGCCGACTTGATCTCACTCACCACCTGATCGGCCATCGAGTGGCCGGCGCCGGTTCCGTCGCGCGCGCCGCCGAGATCGTTGACTACGACGCTGGCACCCTCGTTGGCCAGGGTCAGCGCGTACTCGCGGCCGAGGCCGCCGCCGGCTCCGGTGACGACGATGACGCGATCCTGTACTCCGGGCATTGGGGGTCCTCTCGACTGGGTGCGAACTCGTGCGCAATCCTAGCCAACCGGCTCAAGTCCCAGAGCTACCGGCGTTCGGCGATGACAAAGGTGGAGAAGCCGTCCTGGTAATCCTGCAACGGCACCTCAACCCAGCGATCCAGCCGGCGCATCTCGTCGGTGGACGAGGTGCCGGTCGCGGCCCATCCGTGAACTCCGAGCCACTCGACGAGGTCGACGCGATGGGGGTCGTTGTAGGTCAGGTCGCCGATGTCGACGGTGCGTTGGATCCCGAGTTCGTCGGCCATCTTCTCCCAACGCTGACGCATCGCGGCGCGGCGCTCTTCGTCATGGTGACGGACGGCTTCCGCAGACACCCTGCTGCCGGGCGCGCTCAGTTCGGTGATCCGCTCGAAGAGCAGATCCTGGGCCTCGGCGGGCAGGTACATCAGCAGTCCCTCAGCCAGCCAGGCGGACGGGCGGGCGGGGTCGAAGCCCGCGGCCGTCAGTGCCGCCGGCCAGTCGTGGCGCAGATCGACGGGAACCGCACGCACCTGCGCGGCGGGCTCGGCGCCGTGCGCGGCCAGGGTGGCCGCCTTGTACTGCAGGACCTTGGGCTGGTCGAGCTCGTAGACCACGGTGCCATCCGGCCAGGCCAGCCGGTAGGCGCGCGAGTCCAGGCCCGAAGCCAGGATGACGATCTGACGGATACCGGCGCCGGCGGCGTCGGCGAAGAAGGCATCGAAGAAGTGCGTGCGCACCGCCTGGTAGCCGAGCATGTTCGCGAACACCGCCGCGAACTCGGGATCGGCGGCGGCGATCCGGTCCTGCATCGAGTCGTCGAGGAAGTTCTCCCACATGCCGGGGCCCGCCCCGGCGACCAGTAGGCCGGCGAACGGGTCGCGGATCAGCGGATCGGCGGCGGCGGTTTCCTGGGCACGCGCCGCGGCCACCATCACCGCCGTCGATCCCACGCTCGTGGCGATGTCCCAGGTGTCGTCGTCGCTTCGCAGCCCGCTCATAGTCGTCTCATCGTAGCGAAACTTAGACAAGCTATCGGCAAGGGAGGGCTGCGCTGACGCCTCGGGGCGGCTATAGCAGCCGGCGCAGAATCTTCATCGCACGGTCGGTGTAGGGCGGGTAGAGCAGGCTCGGGTCCGGCCAGGCCGACTTGGCCAGCACCGCGCGCCGGTGGCTGAGCGCTTCGAAGCCCCACTGGCCGTGATAGGCGCCCATCCCGCTGGCGCCCACGCCGCCGAACGGCAACTGCGGCACCAGGCAGTGCATCGCTATGTGATTGATCACCGCGCCGCCCGAGGGCATCCGGTCGATCAGGGTGCGCGCGCGATCCTGATCCTTGGTGAACACGTAGAGGGCCAGCGGCTTGGGCCGCGCGTTGACGAACGCCACCGCGGCATCCGCCGAGTCGACGGTGAGGATCGGCAGGATCGGGCCGAAGATCTCGTCACTCATCACCGGATCGCCGATCGGCGGGTCGATGATCACCGTCGGCTCGATCTTCAGCGCCGCCCGGTCCGAGCGGCCGCCGGTGACGACTGTGCCCCCGGTCGCGCTGATCAGCGCGGCAAGCCGATCGAACTGACGCTCGTTGACGATCTTGAGCGACGGATCGGCCTGATCGGCGCGGAACTCGGCGATGGTCGCGACGATCTTCTCAGTCAGCGCCGCGGCGATAGAGCGATCCGCCAGCACGTAGTCCGGGGCGATGCAGGTCTGCCCGGAGTTGAGTAGTTTCGTCCAGGCGATGCGCCGGGCCGCGACGTCCAGATCCGCGTCGGCCAGCACGACCACCGGGCTCTTGCCGCCGAGTTCCAGCGTCACCGGCGTCAGCGTGGGTGCGGCGGCCGCCATGATCTTGCGGCCGATCTCGGTGCCGCCGGTGAACAGCGCGTGGTCGAAACCCTGCGACAGCAGATCCTGGGTGACGTCGGCGGCACCCTCGACCACCCGGATGGCGTCGCGATCGAGGTACTGCGGTACCAGCTTCGCGATCAGCGCTGATGTCGCCGGCGCCAATTCCGATGGCTTGATCACCGCGGCGTCACCGGCGGCGACGGCGGCCACCAACGGCGACATGCACAGGAAGAACGGGTAATTCCACGGGCCGATGATCAACACCACACCGATCGGGTCGAACTGCACCCACGCCTTACCTGGCATCTGCGCCAGCGGCAGGCCGGCCCGCTTGGGCTTCGTCCACTTGCGCAGGTGCTTGCGCGCAAACGCAGCCTCGGCCTTGGTCGACGCCACATCGGCGAGCCATGACTCGAACGCCGGGCGGCCCAGATCGGCGGTGAGCGCGGCGGAGATCTCGGCCTCCCGCTCGTCGCACATACGCTCGATGGCGCGCAGCTGTTGCTCACGCCAGTTCAGATCCCGGGTTCGGCCGGTGTTGAACACCGAGCGCACCTCCTGCAGAACGCCGCCTGAACCGACATCGCCTACCTGATCGGTTGTCGCCTGAATAGTCATCGCAGCTCCTCGTTGGACTTCGGGTGTGACCAACCCCTGCCGATAGCTTGCCCCATGGTCGACGAAGCGCGACACCCCGGCGAAGAACTGGAGCCAACCGGCGTATCGGCAGGGTTCCCGAGGCCTAATGTCTAGAAACATGGCAGCCCGCGCAGTCCGCGTCTCGTTCTTCGAGACGGGTCTGGAGATCCTCGCGGAACTGGGATACGGCGGACTCAAGCTGGCGGAGGTGTGCCGGCGTCAGGGCGTGACGACCGGCTCGTTCTACCACTACTTCGCCAGCTGGTCGGCCTACACCGGCGACCTCATCATCTACTGGCGTGAGGACCGCACGGTCCGGATCATCGATGCCATCCGAACCGAGGCCGATCCGCGCCGACAGGTGCTGGCCATCATCGAGGTGGCGCTGTCGCTGCCGCACAACGCCGAGGCCGCGATCCGCGCCTGGAGTTACGTCGACCCCGATGTTGCACGGGTGCAGGCCGAGGTGGACCAGGAGCGGTTCGACATCCTCTACGAGGCGGCGCTGGCGATCGTCAAGGATCCTCGGCAGGCGCAGATCTACGCGGCGTGGTCGGTGTTCGTCTTCGTGGGCTATGAACAGTCCACCCTGCCGCGCGAGGGCCGGATGTTCGAGTGGATCTCCAATCAGATGCTCAACGACCTCGAGGCCGGGCGCTTCACCGACGTACCCCAGTGACATCACCCCCAGTGACATCAACCCCAGTGACATCACCCGGCGCGAGACTGCTCGAGTCGCTGCGTCGGCGCGATCCCGGCTACGACGGGCTACGCCGGGCGTCACGGGCGGCCATCGCCATACCGCTGGCCGCATTGGTGAGCTTTCTGGTGGCGGGCAACTCGCAGGCTCCGGTGTTCACCCTCGTCGGCTCGATCGCACTGCTGATCGTCACCGACTTCCCCGGCACCGTCGGCTCCCGGGCACTGGGCTATCTCGGCCTCGCCTGCAACGGCGTGGTGCTGATCGCTCTCGGAACCTGGGCCGCACCGCATCCGCTGGTGGCCGTGCCGCTGTGTTTCGCACTCGGCGCGTTGGTCAGCTTCCTCGGTCTGCTCAGCGAGATTGTCGCCGCCGGGCAGCGGGCGACCCTGATGGTGTTCCTGCTCGGGCTGTGCACTCCGCCCGGGCCGGTGGACGACCGCCTGCTGGGCTGGCTGCTGGCGCTGCTGATCTGTGTTCCGGCCGCACTCTTCATCTTCCCGCCGCAATACAGCACCGCCCTGCGCGACCTTGCCGCCGTGGTGTGTATCGCCCTCGCCGACCGCATCGACGGCGCATCAGCGCCCGCCGATGTCGACGCCGCGATGACCGCGCTGCGTACCGAGTTCCTCGGCAATGCATTCCGGCCGGTGGCGCTCACCGCGGGTAGTCGCGGCCTGATTCGGGTGGTGTCGAATCTGGGGTGGCTCTGCAATCACGTCGACAGGCAGACCGCGGCACTGCTGGGTTCCATCAAGGACGACAGCGTGGCGGTCCTACGGGCAAGCGCTCGGGTTCTCATCAACGGCGACCGGGCGGGCGCGGCCAGGTTGAGCGGGGTCGTCGCCGAGCACCGCGTGACCGCTTTTCGGCAGTACGCCAACGACATCGGCGACATCCTCGACGAACCCGATGATGCCGCGGCCGTGGCGCGCGGCCAGGAACTGCTGAGCCGGCGGACCATGAGCGCCACCATCGGACTGACCGGCAGCATCATCGCCACAGCGACCGCCACCGACGCGCGACCGTTGATCGACCGGTTGCTGGGCCGGGGGTTGCCGGAGACCGGCTTCGCCGACCGTGTGCACAGCAAACGCACCGCGCTGGCGGCCCTGTCCGGTTACCTCAAGACCCGCTCAATCACGGTGCTCAACAGCCTGCGCACCGGGCTGGCCCTGTCGCTTGCCTTCCTGGTGACGCTCATCCTTCCGGTGCAGAACGGACTGTGGGTCGTACTCGGTGCGCTGGCGGTGCTGCGCACCAGTGCCGCCACCACACGCACCACCGCGGTCCGGGCGGTGGCCGGAACGGTCATCGGTTTCCTAGCCGGTGCCGCGCTGATCGCGATGGTCGGCGTCAATCCCGTGGTGCTGTGGAGCCTGCTTCCGGTGGTCACGTTCGGTTCCACCTACGTGATGCGGGTCGGTTCCTTCGCCGCAAGCCAGGCGATGTTCACCATGCAGGTGCTGATCGTCTTCAACCTGATGCGGCCCACCGGCTGGCAGATCGGTCTGACGCGCATCGAGGACGTCGTCATCGGGGCACTGGTGGGCCTGGTGGTGTCGGTGCTGCTATGGCCGGGGGGCGCGCAGAGTGCGGTGCAACGGGCCTTCGCCGCCGCCGTCGACGCGTGTTCGGTGTACCTGCGGGCGGCGGTCACCGCGGTGACGCGAGGCGCGCCGACCGACGCCCGCACCAATTCCGTGGTCGCCGAGACCGGGCGTGAGTCGCTCACCGCCGCCCGCACCCATGGAGACGCAATCCGGGTCTACCTCTCAGAGACCAACGGAGCCATCGACCCCGCTCTGCTCGACATCGCGAACCGCATCCCGCGCCTTCGCACCGCAGCAGACCTCATCGCCGACATCGTGCCGCCGCCCGCCGGGACCTATCCGCGGACCCGAAAGGTGTTGGAGGAACACACCGCGGCACTGTGCGCGCGGATGCAAGGCGAGGACGGCGGGCCTACCTCGGACATCGGCGAGGAGTTCGTGACGACCCTGCGCACGGAGGCGAACTTCCCCGGGGCCGCCGACGCCGCCCTGCCACTGGTGACGGCGGCCGCGAACATCGGTGAGTTGGAGCTCATCTATCCCGCCGGTGTCGGTGCGGAATAAGCGCCGCGGTCCGATTCGTTCCGTCACCCCAGGATCGACTGTGCGGCTTCGCGGGCCTGCATCGGGCCGGTGGTGCCCAGCACCGCGTCGGCGGCCTGCCGGCACTGCTCGAGAGTCACCGAGGCCAGCTTGGCGCCCACCGGGGTGACCGCCGTGGCGGCCGCCGACAGCGAGGTCACCCCCAGCCCGGTGAGCACACAGGCCAGCAGTGGATCGGCCGCCGCCTCCCCGCAGACCCCGACCGGCTTACCCGCCGTCGCCCCGGCCCGGGCGGTCTGGGCAACAAGTGCCAGCACACCCGGTTGCCAGGGATCGGTGAGGGTCGCCAGATCCGCCGACATCCGGTCGGCCGCCATCGTGTACTGCGCCAGGTCATTGGTGCCGATGGACAGGAACTCGACGTGTTCGAGAATCCGATCTGCCAGCAGTGCGGCGGCCGGCACCTCGATCATCACTCCCGGGTACAGCCCCCGTTCGCGGGCTAGGCCGGCGAATCGGCGGGCCTCGTCGGGGGTGGCGATCATCGGAGCCATCACCCACGGGGCGTTACCGGTCTGCTCGGCCGCCGCGGCGATCGCATCGAGTTGGCGGCCCACCAGGTCGGCGTCGATCCCGATGATCCGGAAACCCCGCACGCCCAGCGCCGGATTGGCCTCTTCGGGGTTGGTGACGAACTTCAGCGGCTTGTCCGACCCGGCGTCAAGGGTGCGGATCACCACCTTGCATCCGGCGAATGCGTTGAGCACTTCGGCGTAGATCGTCGCCTGTTCGGTGACGCTCGGCTCGGTGTCGCGCTCCAGGAAGCACAACTCGGTGCGGAACAGGCCGACACCCTCAACCGGAGACTGCCGCGCCGCGCGGGCCGCCGAACCGTCGGCCACGTTGGCCAGGATCGACACCGAGTGACCATCGGAGGTGGCGCCCGGCCCGGTCCAGTTGGCCATTGACGCCGCGGCGACGTCGGCCGCGGCGACCGATGCCGCCGCGTCGGCGCGGTCGGGATCCACCGTGACGGTTCCGCGGTTGCCGTCCAGCAGCACCATGGTCCCGGCGGCGACGTCGTCGAGACCGGCCACGGCAACAACGCACGGGATGCCGAGTTGGCGGGCGATGATCGCGGTGTGGCTGGTGGGGCCGCCCAGCGTGGTGGCCAACCCCACCACGCGGTGCGGGTCGAGGCCGGCGGTGTCGGCGGGGGCCAGATCCTCGGCGCACAGGATGGACGGCTCGGCGGGCACCGGTACGCCGGGTTCGGGCAGGCCGGCGAGCTCGGCGATGACCCGGTCCCGGATGTCCTTGAGGTCGGTGACCCGCTCGGCCATCAGTCCGCCCATCTTGGTGAACATCTCGATGAACTGGGTGGCCGCCTCGGCGGTGGCCCGCACGGCGGACTTGCCGGCCTTGATCGCATTCTCGGCCGCGCCGAGCCAGGCGCGATCCTGCGCCAGTTGGGCGGTGGCGCCGAGCACCTCCGAGGCGGCGCCACTGGCGGAGACGGCGCGCTCCCGCAGGCGTTGAGCCACCGCGGCTGCCGCAGTGGTGAATCTGGCCGACTCGGCAGGGCGCTGCTCCTCGGCGATCTCGCCGCCGGCGTCGAGGTCCGCCAGGGCGGGCAGCCGACTGGTCCGGATCACGGGGGCGAACCGGACACCCGGAACCACCGGGACACCCTGCAGAACTGTCATGGGTGGGATTACAACAAACCAGCCCATCCCGTGGCGCCAACATACGAGAATCGGGGGTCGCACCTCAGAAGGAGTAGGACATGCCCAGCAAGACCGTCACCGTCGGTTCGGCCCAGGGACTGCACGCCCGCCCAGCCGCCGTCATCGCCGAGGCCGTTGTCAACGCAGGTGTCCCGGTGACCATCGCCCTCGAGGGAGGGGAACCGGTGGACGCCGGTTCGGCGATGATGCTCATGACACTGGGCACCACCAACGGCTCCCAGGTGACCGTCACCTCCGACGACGAAGCGGTGCTGGCGCAGATCGCCGACATGGTGGAGAAGGACCTCGACGCCTAGCGTCACGGTCCGTCGGGGCTCGGTACAGCTACGCCCTGACTAAGCCACGCCCTGACTAAGCCACGCCCTGACTAGGCAACGCCCTTGAGCATCAGGTTCCAGTACATGAACGGCAGACCGTACTTCTTGAGGTACCAGTAGGGCCGGTGTGGCTTGGTGGGGTCCAGGACCGGGAACGACGGCTTCAGGTTGAAGTCGTAGTCGAACTCCGCCAGCAGCATGTCGTGGGTTGACGTCACGATCGGGCAGGAGGCATACCCGTCGTAGCGCGCCGTGAGCGGACGGCCGCTGATGTGGGAGCCGATGTTCTCTACGACCACCGGCGCCTGCTTGCGGATCGCGGCACCGGTCTTGGAGTTCGGCGTGGAACCGGCGTCGCCGAGGGCGAACACATTGGGATAGCGGACGTGCTGCATCGTGTGCTTATCCACCTCGACGTACCCCGTCGGTTCGCCGGTGGACAGCCGGCTGGTCTTGATCCAGTCCGGAGCCGACTGCCTCGGTACGGCGTGCAGCATGTCGAAGGACAGCGTGGTGTCGGTGCCGCTTTCACCTACCGAGGACACCGTCACCTTGCGGGCATCGGCATCGATGGCGGTGATCTCCGAGGAGGTATGCAGATGGATGCCGTAGTCGGCGATGACCCTGTCCAGGTTGTCGGCGATCGCGGGGATGCCGAAGATGCGCGGTGTCGGTACCACCAGGTGCACATCGATCTTGTCCAGCACACCCTGTTTGCGCCAGTAGTCGCTGGCCAGATAGGCGATCTTCTGCGGCGCACCGGCGCACTTCATCGGCCCGGAGGGCATCATGAATACCGCTGAACCGCTGCGGGTTTCGCGAATGAAGTCCCATGTCCGCGGCGCCAGGTCGTAGCGATAATTCGATGACACGCCGTTGCGGCCGAGCGCCTCGGTGAGCCCCTCGGTCTTATCCCAGTCCAGTTGGATGCCCGGGCACACCACCAGCACGTCATAGGAGTAGGTGGCGCCGTCCGCGGCTGTCACCGTGTTGGCCTCGGGATCGACCTCGGCGGCCGCCTTGCGAATCCAGGTGGCCTTCTTCGGCATCACTGAGGCCTCGGACCGTTCGGTGGGCGCGGCTGCCGCCTGGCCGCCACCCACCAGAGTCCACATCGCCTGGTAGTAGTGCTTGTCGGACGGCTCCATCACGGCGACGTCGGTGTGACCCTTGCGCAGCAGTCGCGCAGCCACGGTGATGCCGGCGGTACCGCCGCCGATGATGAGGAATCTGTGTTTGGCCTCAGTGCTCATTTTTCTCAAATTTTCTTTGGTGATCAGGCGTTCTGGACTGCCTCGTCCCAGGCATTGTATCCACCCAGAAGATCGCTGACATCGTCGAAGCCGCGCTGCCGGAGCAGGCTCGCGGCGACCGAGGAACGGTATCCGCCGGCGCAGTAGACGACGGTCGGCTTGCGCGGGTCCAATTCGCCGACGCGGTCCGGAAGCTGACCGACCGGGATGTTCACCGCATTGGCGATCATGCCGGCGGCGGCTTCACCCGGGTTGCGGACGTCAACGAGCTGCAGCTCCGGAACATCGGCGATCCGCTCGTCAAGAGCGTTGGTGGTCAACCGTGAGGCGACCTCCACGTCGTGACGGTTCTCGAACATCACCGCATAGGGATCCCTCAGGTAGCCGATAACCCGGTCGAAGCCGATTCGGCCGAGCCGGTTCTTACCCTCCAGCACCCGCTCGGGATCCGTCACCAGAACTATGTCGTCCTCGGGCTTGATCACCGAGCCGGCGAACTCGGCGTAACGGCCCTCCAGCCCGATGTTGACCGCACCCTTGAGGTGACCCAGGGCGAACTCCTCAGGGTCGCGGCCGTCCACCAGGATCGCGCCCCCGGCGAGCGCCGCGCGGACCTCGTCGTAGGACATCGCCTCCGGCATCTCGGCCTCATCGAGTAGCTCCCGGCCCTTGCGGTTGAGTATCGCGTTGTAGACGAAGTACCCCGGGGCCGGCGGCTGACCTTCGGTGACGAGTTCGACGAACTTCTCCCTACTCGAGGCCCGCAGCGCGTAGTTGGTCCTGCGCTGCTCCCCCATCGTCGACCACAGATCGGTGGACAGGTTCTTGCCGCAGGCCGACCCCGCTCCGTGTGCGGGGTACACCTTGGTCTGATCCGGCAATGGCATCAGTTTGTTGTGCAGCGAGTCGTAGAGCTTCTCGGCCAGTTCATCGCGGGTGAAGCCGATCGACGAGAGCAGGTCCGGGCGGCCCACATCGCCGATGAACAGCGTGTCGCCGGTCAGCACACCGTAGGGGGTCCGGGAATCAGGGGAGGCGTCACCGGCGTGCTCGTAGATGACGATGCTCATCGACTCCGGGGTGTGACCCGGGGTGTGCAGGAATTCCAACTCGACCTCGCCGAGGGAGTAGCGCTCGCCGTCGGCCACACCCATGGACTCGAACTCCGTCTCGGCGACCGATGAGTAGACGATCTTGGCGCCGGTGGCCTCGGCCAGCTCCAGGTGGCCGGAGAGGAAGTCGGCGTGGAAGTGGGTCTCGATGACGAGTTCGATCGTCATACCCGCTTCCTGAGCGTCGGCGATGTACTCGCTGACGTCGCGCTGCGGGTCGACCACCACGGCGCGACCGGTGGTCTCGTCGCCGATGAGGTAAGACGCGTGGGACAGGCAGTCGAGGTAGTACTGGTTGAACTTCATCGTTTTCTCCTTGTTCTCAGTTCTACGCCGGCCGTCAGGCCAGCGCGAGGAAGAGTTTCTCGAGCTCGGCTTCGGTCAGGCAGGCACTGTCGGCCGGCCGATCGCTGTTGGCGCAGTCCCGCAGGCCGTTGGCGACGATCTTGAAGCCGGCCCGGTCCAGGGCCTTGGAGACCGCGGCCAACTGGATCACCACGTCGCGGCACTCGCGGCCGCCCTCCACCATGGCGATCACACCGGCGAGCTGGCCCTGGGCCCGGCGCAGCCGGTGCAGCACCTCGTTTATACCTACCGGGGTATCCATAGACCTATCATTGCATACCCCCGGTGGTATAGGCAACACGGGGATGTCGGCACGTCACAGTCCGCTGATGTCCTGAACCGACAGCCGTGCGCCGCGCCGGGGCAGATAGGCCAGTCGGCTCACTTCGAGTAGTCGAACCACCCGGTAGCGGTGCGGGCGCATGGGTTCCAGCAACTCGACCATCTCGGCGTCATCGATGGGGTGGCCGGCCAGGGTCCAGCCGATCATGGTCGACAGGTGGTAATCGCCGACCGAGAGAGCGTCGGTGTCGCCGAAGGCGCGCTGGGCGGTCTCGGCGGCGGTCCAGACCCCGACGCCGGGTAGCGATGTCAGGGCCGCGCTGTTGTCCGTGCCGGCGGTGAGCCGTTCCAGCGCATCAGCGCGGGCCGCGCAGCCGACGATGGTGCGCGCCCTGCCGGGGTCGACGTTGGCGCGGTGGTACTCCCAGGACGGGATGCCCCGCCACACCTCGGCGGGCGGCGGCACCCGCATGCGCACCGGAGCGGGCCCGGGTGCCTGGGTTCCGTATCGGGTGAGAAGCAGCCGCCACGACCGGAACGAGGCGACACCCTGGACCCGCTGCTCAAGGATCGCCGGGATGAGCGCCTCGAGCACGCGGCCGGTGCGCCCGATCCGCAGGTGCGGAACTCTCGATTGCGCGCGCACGACCGTGGGATGGGTGGGATGGAAACCGGAGGCGTCGTCGTCGGCACCGATCAGAGCGGGCAGGTTCTCGATGAACTCCGCCGCCCCCGCGCCCCAGGCCTGGCAGGCGACGGTGTCCGGCGCGGCGCGGGTTATGCGGGCGGTCGCCGGGCCGCTGCGTTGCAGGCTGGTCCGCCAGATGGTGCCGTCCGGGTCGATCTGCAGGCACGGGTCGCCGGGGCCGCGGCGGTGCGGTGCCAGGGTGTGTGCCGGGCTCGCCGGCCCGGGAAAGGTGAGCGTGCGCTCAAGCATCGCCGGATTCCCTAGGGGCGTCGGGTAATTCGGTCTGCGATGCCGGCGATCGGTGATGTGGTTGACCGCCCGCTGGCTTCCTGGCGGTCAGCCAGTTTGTAGGCGGTGTAGAGACCACGCACGCCCAGCCAGCGCAGCGGTTCGGGTTCCCACGTCCGTGACCGGTGACCGACCCAGGGCAGTGCGGTCAACGGCGTCGAGCGCTTGAGGACGAGGTCGGCGCACGTGCGCCCGGCGAGGTTGGTGGCGGTGACGCCATGGCCGACGTACCCGCCGGCCTCCCCGAGTCCGGTGGCCGCGTCGAAGCGCACGGTGGCCGTCCAGTCCCGCGGTACCGCGAGCACCCCGCACCAGCCGTGGGCGATCGGTACGCCGCGGGTCTGCGGCAACACGGTGTGTAACACGTGTGTCAGGTAGTCGATGGTGTCCTGGCCGACGGCGCCGTCGTTGTCGATGCGGGAGGCGTAGCGGTAAGGCACGGCGCGGCCGCCGATGGCGATGCGACCGTCAGCGGTGCGCTGGGCGTAGAAGAAGCCGTGCGCCAGATCGCCCAGCGTTTCGCATCCGTCCCAGCCGATGGCGTCCCAGACCTCGGCCGGTAGTGGCTCGGTGGCGATCATCGCGCTGTTCATCGGCAGCCAGCGCCGTCGAAGGCCACGCATCCGGGCGGTGAAACCCTCGGTGGCGCGCAGGATCACCGGTGCGCGCAGCACCCCGTGCGGGGTGTCGGCTCGGCCGGGGGCGATCTCGGTGACGGGCGTCTGCTCGTAGATCGTCACGCCGAGGCGTTCCACGACATCAGCCAGACCGCGGACCAGCTTGGCTGGCTGCACACGCGCGCAGTGCGGGTTGAACGCACTGAGCACTGTGCTGTCCACCCGGATGCGCGCTTCGGACTCCTCGGCGGTGAGGATCTCGATGCCGTCGACTCCCCAGCTGCGGTCCTCGTCGACCACCGCGCGCAGCCGCTTCGCCTGTGCAGGAGTGCGGGCGACCTCGAGGTTGCCGCCCTTGACGATGTCGGCGTCGATGCCCTCGCGGGCGGCGACGTCGATCACCTCGTCGACGGAATCGTTCAGCGCGCGCTGCCAGGCGATCACGCTGTCGGTGCCGTGCGCCTTGGCGAGTACCCCGCGATGGCCGGGCGGCAGACCCGACAGCCAGCCGAAGCCGGCGAAGCGTGCCTCGAGGACGGTGATGCGCAGAGCCGGGTCGAGTTGCTTGAGGTAGTAGGCCGTCCACAGCCCGGTGTATCCGGCGCCCACGATGCAGACGTCGGCGTCGCGGTCGCCGGGCAGCGCCGGCCGCGGGGCGGGTAAACGCTCAAACCAGTGCGAGACGGCGCCGTTGCGGAGCATGGGAACGATCTTGCACTACGTCGAGAGTGCGCACTGTCAGAGTCTGATGGGAAGGTCGGGGCGTGGACACAGAGGCCGACGATGACGACCCGCCATGTGTTAGTCGATGAAACCAAGCAGCGCGGCTATCTCATGGTGGCCGCCTCGCACCCCTCGCCGGGGATAGCGGCGTTACGCGCCACCCTCCGCGGACTCCTGCTTCCAAACCAGCGTTTCCTGCACATGAAGAACGAACGCGACGGCCGCAGACGCCAGATCGCGGCGGCCATCGCAGTTTCTGGGATTCAGGCCACCGCCTACCGGGCCGGTCCGCGGTACTCGACTGAGAAGCAACGGCGCGAAGCGTGCCTTCGCCGTCTTGTGGCCGATAACGCTGACGGCGTCCATACATTGCTGATCCTCGACCAAGACGACACTCTCCTCCGCTGGGATAGGCAGAGGTTGATCGAGTTCACCCGCGCCGAGGACTGCCGCAGCACTGTCCGCTACGAGCACAGAAAGGGCTCAGCGGAATCGCTACTGGCCGTGCCCGATGCGATCGCCTGGTGCTGGGCGAAGGGCGGCGAATGGAAGGCCTTGGTGCAGCCGGTGGTAATCGGGGAGCGCGGGGTCTAACCGGCCGCGAAAAGCGCGAAGCCCGAGCGC
Organism: Mycobacterium sp.; assembly: GCA_021413425.1. GTDB lineage: Bacteria > Actinomycetota > Actinomycetes > Mycobacteriales > Mycobacteriaceae > Mycobacterium. The sequence continues at coordinate 53 of JAIOQK010000114.1, read as the reverse complement.
CACAGTCGTCCGGCTGGGTCTCGGGCTCACTTCCCGAGGCTCACCGCCCCAGG
>JAIOQK010000113.1 GCA_021413425.1 Mycobacterium sp. | reverse complement strand
ACAAGATCGGTGCCCTGCCCAGCGCCGGCGGGGTAGCGCCGGCGAGCGGGCATGCGGTGCGCACACCCGTCGTGGAAGCCCTTGTGGGCCTTGGGTTTGCGGTCAAGCAGGCTGAGGAAGCCTGCGATAAGGTGCTTGCCGATGACCCTGATGCCACCACATCTGAGGCGCTGCGCGCAGCACTGTCGTTGTTGGGGAGTAAGCGATGAGCCGCGTGCGCGACGAGCAAGGTGCTTAGATGGGGCGCTTCGAAGAGGACGCCGAGCCCGAGGAGCGTGAGGTCTCCGCGGCGCTGACCGTTGGCGAGGGCGACCTCGATGCCAGCCTGCGGCCGCGCTCACTGGGGGAGTTCATCGGTCAGCCGCGGGTGCGCGAGCAACTGCAACTCGTGCTCGAAGGCGCCAAGAACCGCGGCGGCACACCGGATCACATCCTGCTGTCCGGTCCGCCCGGGCTGGGCAAGACGTCACTGGCGATGATCATCGCCCACGAGTTGGGTACCTCGCTGCGGGTCACCTCCGGCCCGGCGCTGGAGCGCGCCGGGGATCTGGCGGCGATGCTGTCTAACCTCGTCGAGGGCGACGTGCTGTTCATCGACGAGATCCACCGCATCGCCCGGCCGGCCGAGGAGATGCTGTATCTGGCCATGGAGGACTTCCGCGTCGACGTCGTCGTCGGCAAGGGGCCCGGGGCGACGTCCATCCCGCTGGAGGTGGCCCCCTTCACCCTCGTCGGGGCGACCACCCGATCCGGTGCGCTCACCGGGCCGCTGCGCGACCGGTTCGGTTTCACCGCGCACATGGACTTCTACGAGCCCCGCGAACTCGAGCAGGTGCTGTTCCGCTCGGCGGGCATTCTCGGCATCGAGGTGGGCGACGATGCCGGCGCGGAGATCGCCCGGCGCTCGCGCGGCACACCGCGCATCGCCAACCGGCTACTGCGCCGGGTCCGCGACTACGCCGAAGTCCGCGCCGACGGTGTGATCACCCGCGATGTCGCCAAAGCGGCACTGGCGGTCTACGACGTCGACGAACTGGGCCTGGATCGCCTCGACCGCGCGGTGCTCTCGGCGTTGATCCGCAGCTTCGGCGGCGGGCCGGTGGGGGTGTCCACACTGGCGGTGGCCGTCGGCGAGGAGGCAGCCACCGTCGAAGAAGTATGCGAGCCGTTCCTCGTGCGTGCGGGGATGATCGCCCGCACCCCGCGCGGCCGGGTGGCCACCGCGCTGGCGTGGACGCATCTGGGAATGACCCCGCCGCCGTCTGCCGGGGCATTGGGCCAGCCCCCGCTGTTCGACTAGGGCGTTGATCGAATCCCTACGAGACGGTCCGGATGAGTTTCTTGTTGACGAACTCGTCGATGCCGAACCGGCCCAGTTCGCGTCCGAAACCGGAGCGTTTCACCCCGCCGAACGGCAGTTCGACGCCCTCGGCGCCGACGCCGTTGATGAACACCATTCCGGCGTCGATCTTGTCGGCAACTCGCTTGGCCTGTTCGGCGTCGGTGGTGAACACATACGAGCCCAGGCCGAACGGGGTGTCATTGGCCACCTGCACGGCCTCGTCCTCGGAGCCGACCTTGTAGACCATGGCCACGGGACCGAACAGTTCCTCGCGGTAGGAGGGCGAGGCCGGGGACACCCCGGTCAGCACCCCGGGCGGGAAGAAGGCACCGTTGCGCTCGCCGGCGGAAACCAGTTGGGCGCCATCGGTGACAGCCCTCTCGACCTGCGCGGCCAACCGTTCTGCGGCGGCGGCCGAGGACAGCGGAGCAAGGCCTTCGGCGGTCTCCATCACCTTTTTGGTGAACCGGTCGACGAAGTCGTCGTAGAGGTCGGCGACCACGATGAACCGCTTGGCCGCGTTACAGGCCTGGCCGGTGTTCTCGAACCGGCCGGTCACGGCGGCCTCCACGGTGGCATCGAGGTCGTCGGTACTCAGGACGATGAACGGGTCGGACCCGCCGAGCTCGAGCACCACCTTCTTGAGGTTGCGGCCGGCGATCTCGGCAACCGCCGCGCCGGCGCGCTCGGAACCGGTCAGCGAGACACCCTGCACGCGCGGGTCGGCGATGGCTTCGGCGATCTGATCGTTGGTTGCGTAGACGTTGACGTAGGCACCCTTGGGGAACCCGGCGTCGTCGAATATCTGCTGGATGGCTTCTGCGGACTCCGGGCATTGCGGGGCGTGCTTGAGCACAATGGTGTTGCCCAGCAACAGATTCGGACCGGCGAACCGGGCTACCTGGTAGTAGGGGTAGTTCCACGGCATGATGCCCAGCAGCACCCCCACCGGGCCGCGTTTGATCACCGCGCTGCCCTCGCCGTCGAGCAGTTCGATCGGCTCGTCGGCGAGGAATTTCTCGGCGTGGTTGGCGTAGTAGTCGTAGATCGCCGCGCTGAAGTCCACCTCGCCCAGTGACTGGTCGACCGGCTTACCCATTTCGCGGTTGATGATCTCGGCGAGCTTGTCCCGGCGCTCGGTGTGCAGTTCGGCGACCCTTTTGATCAACGCCGCCCGCTGGGCCACCGTCGAATTCTTCGACCACTCGTGGAAGGCCTTGTATGCCGCGGCCACCGCCTGCTCGATATCGGCGTCGGTTGCCGTCGGGTACTTCTTCTCGACCTTGCCGGTTGCCGGGTTGACTACCGCGTAGGTGTTCACAGATTGCTCTCCTTATGAGACGTTGGCGGGCTCAGAGTTCGGCGAGGATCCCGGCCAGCACGTCGAGTCCCTCGGTCAGCAGATCGTCGCTGATGGTCAGTGGCGGCAGGAAACGCAGCACGTTGCCGAAGGTGCCGCAGCTGAGCACGATCACGCCTTGGGCATGGGCTGCGGCGCACAGCGCCTTGGTGAGCTCCGGATTGGGTTCGGCGGTGCCGGATTTGACCAGTTCAACGGCGATCATCGCGCCGCGGCCGCGCACGTCGCCGATGCGGTCGTCGTCGGCCTGCAGGCGGCCGAGGCGGTCCTTCATCAACCGCTCGATCTCCTTGGCGCGGTCCAACAGGCCGTCGAGTTCGATGGTCTCGATGGTGGCCAGCGCGGCCGCACAGGCCAGCGGGTTTCCGCCGTAGGTTCCGCCCACCCCGCTGACATGCGGGGCGTCCATGATCTCGGCGCGCCCGGTGACCCCGGACAGCGGCAGGCCGTCGGCGATGCCCTTGGCGGTGATGATGAGGTCCGGTTCGATGCCCTCGTCCTCGCAGGCGAACATCGCGCCGGTACGGGCGAACCCGCTCTGCACCTCGTCGGCGATGAACACCACTTTGTTGTCGGTGCACCACTGGCGCAGCGCGGGCAGGAAGCCGGGGGCGGGCACGATGAACCCGCCCTCACCCTGGACCGGTTCGATGATGACCGCCGCCAGGTTGGCCGCACCGATCTGCTTGTCGATGACGGCCAGCGCCCGCTCGGCGTAGGGCATCGACTTGGCTGTCAGCCCCATCGTCAGGTTGGTGCGGCCGTGGTAGGCGTGGTCGAAGGCGACCACGGCGCTGCGGCCGGTGTAGATGCGGGCGATCTTCACCGCGTTCTCCACCGCCTCTGCGCCGGAGTTGAACAGCGCGGTGCGCTTCTCGAACGATCCGGGGGTGAGCCGGTTGAGGTGTTCGGCGACGGCGACGTACTCCTCGTAGGGCGTCACCATGAAACAGGTGTGGGTGAAGTCGGCCACCTGCTCGCGCACGGCGTCCACCACCCGCGGCGAGGAGTTGCCGACCGTGGTCACCGCGATGCCGGAGCCGAGGTCGATGAACCGGTTGCCGTCGACGTCCTCGAGGATGCCGCCGGCCGCCCGCGCGGCGAACACCGGCATCGTCACCCCGACGGCGTGGGAGACCGCTGCGGTCCGGCGTTTGGTCAGCGCGGCCGACACCGGTCCCGGTATCGGAGTCACGAGCTTGCGGCTCTGCTCGACGGTGGTCGTTCGGGTCTTCTCGGCGGTGCTCACGAGTGATCTCCTGGCCTGTGAGGTGGTGAGGCCAAGCTTAGTCGGGCGCGGTGGTGGTCGCCGACTCTTTGGGCGGCGCCTGCAGTGGTGCACCGTCCACGCGGTCGATGGTGGCGAAGGACTCCACCGGCGTCCGTCGCAGCCGGCGGGCCGCCCGCACCGGGTGGCCGAGTGCGATGCCGGCCGCCAGCGCCCAGTGATCCGGGGCGCCGAGCAGGCGGCGGACGTCGTTCTCGCGGTGGATCAGCATGGTGGTCAGCACGCCGCCCAGACCCTCGGCGCGGGCGGCCAGCAGGATGCTCCAGGCGAACGGGTACACCGACGCGCCGCCGGCGAACGAGTAGCGGTCCAGGTCCCGGTCGACGGCCGCCAGGGCGGACAGGTCGGCGAACACCATCAGCAGGACGGGAACCCGATCCAGTTGGCCGGCGAACCCCTGACTAGCCGCCGCCGTGACCGCCTCGGGCACCGCGGCGAGCACGGCCGCCTCGTCGGCGGGGTCGTTGACCGGGGCCCAGGGCCGCAGACCGGCAGCACTCATCGCGAGGTAGTCGCGCCAGCCCGGCACATAGAGGTCCCGCAGTGCGGTGCGTAGCGCCGGATCCTTGACCACCACCACATGCCAGGCCTGGGCGTTGGCGCCGCTTGGCGCGAACCGGGCGGTGTCGAGGATGCGGGCCACCGCGGCATCGGGGACCGGCGTTGCGGTGAATTCCCGCACCGCGCCGGTGCTGCGCAGGGTGTCGATCAGGTCCATGGCGATCATCATCGTCGCCCGCGGCGAGTGCGGGGGCAGCCCCCGCCGCGGCGTTTGGCAGACTGGACGGACGTGGGACCCGTGACCGCCGGTCCTGATGACAACCACGAAAGACACGTGTCGCCATGGAACTGCTGACATTCCTGCCCCTGATCATCATCATGGGCGCGTTCTTGTACTTCTCCTCGCGCCGGCAGCGCAAACTCGTCCAG